>NZ_JBWKYJ010000022.1:0-62207 GCF_059423685.1 Acidovorax sp. GW460-11-11-14-LB4
CCCCCGTCCCCAACATCATCGGCAACGCCCCCAGCAAGGCCGCCAACGTCGTCATCAAGATGGGCCGGAACCGCAACAGACACGCCTGGTAGATCGCATCGCGCGCACTCAGGCCTTCGTCCCGCTGCGCCTCCAGCGCAAAGTCGATCATCATGATCGCGTTCTTCTTCACGATGCCGATCAGCAGCACGATGCCGATGATGGCAATGATGTCCAGGTCCAGCCGCGCTGCCATCAACGCCAGCAACGCCCCCACCCCGGCCGAGGGCAGCGTGGACAAGATCGTGACCGGGTGCACCGTGCTCTCATACAGCACGCCCAGCACGATGTACATGGTGACCACCGCCGCCAGGATCAGCAGCAGCGTGTTCGACAACGACGCCTGAAACGCCAGCGCCGCGCCCTGAAAGCTCGTCTCCACCGACAGCGGCAACAACCCCTCGGCCTGCACGGCGGCCTTCTCGCGCTCGATGGCGGCCACGGCGTTGCCCAGCGACACGCCCGGCGCGGTGTTGAACGAAATCGTCGCAGCCGGCAGCTGGCCCACGTGGTTGACCACCAGCGGCATGTTGCGCTCCTCGATGCGCGCCACCGACGACAGCGGCACCGGCGCTCCGGCGCTGGAGGGCACATAGATGCTCTGCAGCGCCTCGGGCCCCACCTTGAACTGCGGCGCCACCTCCAGCACCACGCGGTACTGGTTGGACTGGGTGAAGATGGTCGAGATCAGCCGCTGGCCAAAGGCGTTGTACAGCGCCGCGTCAATGCCCGCCACCGTCACGCCCAGGCGACTGGCCTGGGCGCGGTCGATCTGCACATAGGCTTGGCGGCCCTGGTCCTGCAGGTCGCTGGCCACATCGGTCAGCTCGGGCAGGGCGCGCAGGCGGCGCAGCAACTCGGTGGTGCTGGTGGTGAGCTGCTGCATGTCGGGCGACGACAGCAGCCACTGGTACTGCGTGCGCGCCACCCGGTCTTCGATGGTCAGCTCCTGCACAGGCTGGATGAACAGACGGATGCCCGGCAGGTTCTGTACGCGCTCGGCCAGGCGCTGCTGCACCACACCGGCCTTGTCGCGCTGTGCATGCGGCTGCAGGTCGATCAGCAGGCGGCCGGTGTTGAGCGTGGTGTTGGCGCCATCGACGCCGATGAACGACGAGACGCTGCGCACGGCGGGGTCTTGCAGAAGGCGCTCAGCCACGGCCTGCTGGCGCTCGGCCATGCCGGCAAACGAGATCGACTGGTCCGCCTCGGTAGTGGCCTGCAGCGTGCCAGTGTCCTGCACTGGAAAGAAGCCCTTGGGGATGAACAGATACAGCACCACGGTGAGCGCCAGCGTGGCCGCAAACACCAGCCAGGTGGTGCCCCGGTGGTTCAGTACCCAGCCCAGCATGCGGCCATAGCCTGCGATGGTGCGATCAAAAAAATGTCCCGTGGCGCGGTAAAGGCGGCCGTGACTCTCCTCGGGCGTGTGGCGCAGCAGGCGCGCGCACAGCATGGGGGTGAGCGTGAGCGACACCACAGCCGAGATCAGGATGGACACAGCCAGCGTGATCGCGAACTCGTGAAACAGCCGGCCCACCACATCGCCCATGAACAGCAGCGGGATCAACACGGCGATCAGCGAGATGGTGAGCGAGATGATGGTGAAGCCGATCTGCTGCGAGCCCTTGAGCGCAGCCGCGAGCGGTGCCTCGCCCTCTTCCACATAGCGGGCAATGTTCTCGATCATCACGATGGCATCGTCCACCACAAAGCCGGTGGAGATGGTCAGCGCCATCAGCGTGAGGTTGTTGATGGAAAACCCCGCGAGGTACATCACCCCACAGGTGCCGATGAGCGACAGCGGCACAGCCACGCTCGGGATCAGCGTGGCCGAGGGGCTGCGCAGGAAGACAAAGATCACCGCCACCACCAGCAGCACAGCCAGGCCCAGCTCCACCTGCATGTCGCGCACCGAGGCACGCACCGTCACCGTGCGGTCCGTCAGCACCTGCACATCCAGCGACGCGGGCAAGGTGCTTTGCAGCTGCGGCAGCAGGGCCTTGATGCGGTCCACCGTGTCGATCACGTTGGCGCCGGGCTGGCGGCGGATGTTGAGGATCACACCGGGTTTGGCCCCGGTGTCTGCCGTGCCCGCCCAGGCGGCGAGGCGGGTGTTCTCGGCATCGTCCACCGTTTCGGCCACGTCCTTCAGGCGCACGGGGGCGCCATTCTTGAAGGCGATGATGAGGTCGCGGTATTCGGCCGCCGACTGCAGCTGGTCGTTGGCATCGATGGTGGATGCACGGGCCGGGCCGTCAAAGCCGCCCTTGGCCTGCTTGACGTTGGCGGCCGCAATGGAGGTGCGCACGTCTTCCAGCGTGAGGCCCAGCTGCGCCAGTGCCGTGGGGTTGGCCTGGATGCGCACAGCCGGGCGGCGACCGCCCGCAATCGCCACCAGGCCCACGCCCTGCACCTGCGAGAGCTTGGGTGCCAGGCGGTTTTCCACCAAGTCGTTCACGCGGATCACAGGCAGCGAGGGCGAGGTGATGGCCAGCGTGAGAATGGGCGCATCGGCGGGGTTGACCTTGCTGTACAGCGGCGGCATGGGCAGGTCGCCGGGCAGCAGGTTGCTGCCCGCGTTGATGGCCGCCTGCACCTGCTGCTCGGCCACGTCCAGCGCCATGTCGAGCGCAAAACGCAGCGTGATCACCGAAGCCCCGCCCGAGCTGGTGGACGACATTTGCGACAGCCCCGGCATCTGGCCGAACTGCCGCTCCAGCGGGGCCGTGACGTTGGAGGTCATCACGTCCGGGCTCGCGCCCGGGTACAGCGTGGTGACCTGGATGGTGGGGTAGTCCACCTCGGGCAGGGCCGAGGTGGGCAGCAGCCGGTAGGCCATCAGCCCCGCGATCAGGATCGCCACCATCAGCAGCGCGGTGGCGATGGGGCGCAGGATGAAAAGGCGCGACAGGTTCATGGCGGCGGGTGCGCTGGCAAAACAGGCAGGGGAGAAACCGGGGTGCCGCTGCGCTCAGCGCGCCGGGCTGGCTGCGCCACCCTGGGACGGCGGCTGCTGTTGCAGCCGCTCGCGGATGTAGGCACGGCGCTCCTCCTGCGGCATTGCCATCACGCGGGCGCGCTCGTCGGCGGGCATCTGGTCCAGCAGTGCCTTCACCTGCGGAGGGATGCCCCGTGGGGGTTCGGAGCTACGGTCTGCAGGCGCTGCGGGGGCGGCAGGCGGTGCAGCGCCTGGGGATACTTGCGGTGCAGCTGCTCTGGGTGGTGCTTCGCTGCGCTGCTGTTGTGGCGCTGCAGAGGCCTGCGGGGCGGACGCCGGGGCAGCGGCGGGAGCACCCACACCCGACACCGAAGAGGCTGCAGCAGACGCCGCCGACGCTGGAGCCGCTGCGCCGCTCGCGCCCATCTGCGCTCGCCGCTCGCGCAAGAAGGCGCGACGCTCTTCGGGGCTCATCTTCTGCAGCTTTTCACGTACATCGGGGGGCAGGGATGCCATGAAGGCGCGGCGCTGCGCGGCCTGGTCCTGGGCTGCCTGGTCGGCGCGGGTGACGGCACCGGCATCGATGACGGCGACCTTGGCGCCTTCGCGCAGGCGGTCGATGCCGTCCGTGACCACCTGCTCGCCCTCGCGCAGCTCGCCTTCGACGCTCACCCGGTCGCCGTCGGTCACGCCCACGCGGATGCGGCGCTGGGTCACGGTGCTGTCTTCCTGCACCAGGTAGACATAGTTGTTCTGCACGGCCGTGGCCGGTACGGTCAGCACGCCCTGGAGCAGGTTGACCTGCAGGCGCACGTTGACGAACTGGTTGGGGTACAGGGCGCCGTCTTCATTCGCAAAAGCGGCCTTGACCTTGATGGTGCCGGTGGCGCTGTCAATGGCGTTGTCCAGCGCCACCACACGGCCCTTGGCCTGCTGGCGGCGGCTGTCGCGGTCCCACAGCTCCACGCTCAGCTCTTCGCCTGCGGCCATGCGGCGACGCATCT
Organism: Acidovorax sp. GW460-11-11-14-LB4; assembly: GCF_059423685.1. NCBI lineage: Bacteria > Pseudomonadati > Pseudomonadota > Betaproteobacteria > Burkholderiales > Comamonadaceae > Acidovorax > Acidovorax sp. GW460-11-11-14-LB4. The sequence continues at coordinate 3,985 of NZ_JBWKYJ010000022.1, forward strand.
GGGGCAGGTGCGCCTCGGGCACGGAGAACGCTGCGTCGATGGGCCGCACCTGGTTGATGGTGACGATGCCGTTCGCGTCGCTCGGCCCCACCACGTTGCCCCGGTCCGCCTGGCGCAAGCCAAGGCGGCCGGCAAATGGTGCGGTGACCTGGGTGTAGCTCAGTTGCAGGCGCGCGGCGTCCACCTGCGCCTGGTCCGAGGCCACGGTGCCTTCCAGCTGCCGCACCAGTGCGGCCTGGGTGTCTACCTGCTGGCTGGCGATGGAGTCGCGCGCCAGCAGGTCTTGATAACGCTTGAGGTCGAGCTGCGCATTCTTGAGCAGCGCCTGGTCACGCTGCAGCGTGCCCTGTGCCTGCGACAGCGCCGCCTGGTAGCTGCGCGCATCGATCTCGGCCAGCACCTGGCCTGCACGCACCTCGTCACCTTCCTTGAAGCGCACCGACGTCAGCTCGCCGCCGACCTTGGCGCGCACCACGGCGGTGGCGCGGGCACTCATGGTGCCGATGGCACTCACCACCACCCGCACATCACCCCGCTGCACAGTGCCTACCGACACGGGCTGTACGTTGCCGCCACCAAAGCGCCCGGGCCCACTGCCGGGCTTGCGCGCCGCGTTGGGGCCCGTGGCGGCACCACCAGCGCTGGCAGCGGCCGCTGCATCCTGGCGCTGCTTCCACCACCAGGCACCACCTCCCACCGCAGCCAGCGCCACGGAGGCCAGTAACAACGCGGAGATCCAGCGCAGCTTGCCGGACTGCAATCTTGCGGGCCTCTGTGGACGGGTCAACGAACGGTTCAGGGGCATGGTGGGGCGCAACGAGGAATGAGCGAACGGGTATGGTAGCCAGCGCACCCCCCGGGGCTGCCGCCCGGCGGGTCCCCTTTACCGGGGATTTACGCGCGCTTTGGGCGGGGTTTACCGATGTATCGGCTCAGCCCCGCCAGGGGGCAGCAATCAGCGGTTGGTGGCCAGCAGAAGGCCGCCAGCACCCATGAAGAAACCGCCGGTGGCCTTGTTCAGGCGGGCCACACCGCGCGAGGTGCGGATGAAGCGGCGGATCTGGCGCCCGAAGCTGGCGTACACGGCCGTCGAGACGAATTCGCTGCCCAGATAGATGGAGCCCAGCACCAGAAACTGGCGCGCTGCGGGCTGCGCGGGGTCGATGAACTGCGGAAAGATCGCCGCGAAAAGGATGATCGCCTTGGGGTTGGTGATGCCCAGCAAAAACTCCTGCGCAATGAGAGCACGCAGATGGAACTGGGCCGGTTGACCCGACGCCTGGCCACTGCCAGGTGCATCCTCCAGCGCCAGGCCGCTGAACTCGCGGCTGTGCCAGGCCTTCCAGCCCAGCCAGAACAGGTAGGCAGCGCCCACCCACTTCACCGCCGTGAACGCCGCTTCGGACGCCAGCAGCATCGCCCCCAGCCCCACCGCAGACACCGTCAGAAAGATCGCGAACGCCGCTGCCCGGCCCACCGTAGCGATCATCGCGGGGCCCACGCCTGCGCGGATGCCGTTGTTGAGGCCACAGAAGTTGTTGGGCCCCGGGGTGAGCGAGATGGCGATGGCAACCGGAACAAATAGCAGCGCATCCATGGGACAGTCCTTGCAGGGTGAGGCGTGTGTGAGGGGGAACGGTCAGCACCGCAGTCTACGGCAGACCCTGCCTACACGGCCGACCCCAGGGCACATGCCCCCAAGGCGCCCTCTACCACCTCACAACGCCTTTGAACAGGTTCTTACAGATCCAGCACCGAGCCCCAGGTCACATCGGACAGGGCTTCGTAATGCGCCACCACGGTCAGGCGGTCTGGTCTGGCCGCTTGGGATGCCAGGGCCTGCCCCAGGTAGCGAATGGAGGGCTTGTCCAGGCCCCCCACGGGCTCGTCGATCAAGGTCAGTGGTGCATTCGAGGCCAAGGCCCCTGCCATGAGCACCTTGCGCTTGCTGCCGGTGGACAGGGCGTAGAAAGGCTTGTCCAGATGCTCGTGCAGGCTGAACCCGTCGAGGTGCTCCACCAAGGCTGCCACATCCCATTGGGGGTAGCGTGCGGGCAGGCTGTCGAGCCAACCCCTGGCAGTGAGAGGGTCCCACTCGCTGGATCGCGGGTCCGCCCAGAAGACCCGTGGTGCCGAGGCCTTGGCGGCCTGGTTCAGGTCCACCCCTTGCAGCGTGATGCTGCCAGCCTGCGCCGTCAGCTCGCCAGCCAGCAGACGCAGCAACGTGGTCTTGCCGGTGCTTTCATCACCCCGCACCAGAGCCAGACCCGGGGGCCAGGCCAGCGACAGGTTGTCCAGCACCGCACACTCCGGGTACGCAAACCGCAACCCCTTCACCCACAAAAACACGCTCTCAGCCACCCTGTCTCCTCGATGCGGAAAGCGAACATTCTAGGAAGCTGCAGCACGCCGGGCCCACCACAAGCCTCCCACCTGGTTCACCACCAGCCCGCAGAGCACTGCGGCTGCGCCCAACCACTGCAGAGGCGCCGGGGTTTCACCCAGAAAGGCATAAGCCGCCCACAGCCCCACCACCGGCACCAGCAGCGAAAACGGCGTGACCCGCCCTGCCGCATGGCGTTGCAGCAGCTGTGTCCACAGCGTGTAGGCCAGCAGCGTGGCCAAGAAGGCCAGGTAGGCCACGGCCAGCAAGCCGGTGCCATTCAAAGACTGCAGCTGTGCCCACACGGCGGTGGAGCCTTCACTCCATAGCGCCAGCACAAAGAACGGCCCGATGGGCACCACGCTGCTCCACACGATGAAGGGAAACGGCGCATACACCCCGGCCTGTGCCGCGCGCCGCGCCACCAGATTGGACACCGCCCACATGAATGCGGCGCCGAGGGTGAGCACAAACCCCGCCAGCGTCATCTGGCCCGGCCCCTCGCCATGCGCGAGGCCGATGGTCATCAAGCCGCCGAACGCCAGCAACAAGCCCCCCCACTGCCAGGGCTTGGCACGCTCACCCAGCAACGGCGCGGCCAGCAGCAAAGTGAAGAACGCCTGGGTCTGCATCACCACCGACGCCATGCCCGCCGTCATACCCAGCTGCAGCCCCAGAAACAGAAAGCCGAATTGCCCCAACCCCTGCGCCATCCCGTAGCCCACCACAAAGTGCCAGGGCAAGGCCGGACGCGGTACGAACAACAAGAAGGGCAGCGATGCCGCCGTAAAGCGCAGCGCGCCCAGCAGCATGGGACTCAGGCCCTGCAGGCCGAGCTTCATCACCACAAAGTTCAGCCCCCAGATGACCACCACGGCCAGGGCGCGCAGCAGGTCGCCACGGCTCAAGGCCGCTGGCGTACTCATGCGGACGCCACGGACACGCCCGCAGCTACGGGGCGGCCCTGCCGCGCCCGGGCAGCGACGAAGGCCTCAAACGCCTGCGCGCTGGTCTTGCCCGGCACATAGCCCAGCACCTCCTTGAGTGCAGTGTTCAGCAACACGGGCCGGTAGCGCAGAAAGTCGAGCTGCTCGGGGCCGTAGCGGCTCACGCCGAGCGCGGAGCCCACGGCCAGCGCGGTGCGCAGCAGCCCTGCAGGTAGCTCCAGCACGGGCTTGCCCAAGCGCTGGGCGATCTCGCGCAAGGGCAAGGCACCGTCGCCCGCCAGGTTGAAACAGCCAGCCCGCTGCGTGCGCAGCGCATGCAGGATGGCACCAGTCACGTCTTCGTCCCAGATGAACACAAACGGGCTCTCGCTGCCCCGGATGGCAAGCAGGCGCGGCTTTTCAAACAAGGCGGTGATCTGGTTGTCCACCCGCTCTCCCAGGATGGTGCCGATGCGCAGCACCGTCTGCGCCAGCGCCGGGTGCTGCGTGCGGTATTGCGCCAGCATCTCTTCCACCAGCCGCTTGTGGTGCGAATAGGCAAAGACCTCGTTGCCCCGCAGCGCGTCCGTCTCGCGCAACCACGCGGGGTTGTCGGCATGGTAGCCGTACGCCGCGCCACTGGAGCTGACGACCAACTGCTTCACGCCGGTGGCCACACAGGCATCCAGCACGTTCTGGCTGCCCAGCACGTCCACCGAATACTCAAACTCGCGGCTGGAACCCTTTCCGGGGGTGACGATGGAAGCGAGGTGCACCACGCTGTCGATGGCGGTGTCTGCCAGCGTCTGCGCCAGACCGGGGTCGCGCACGTCTTGGACCCGGTAGGTCACACCGGGCAGGCGACGCTCGGCGGGCACATCGCGCACGTCGGTCGCCACAATGGTCCCGCCCCCTTCACGCGCCAGTGCAGCCACCACGCTGCGGCCCAGAAAACCGTCGGCGCCTGTGACCAGAATGCGGCGGCTTATCCACCCCATGCCGGTCATGTGCGCTGCTCCTTGCGGGCATCGGCCGCCGGTAGTTCGGCGGGCCTGCGCCCCCACCAGCCTGCCAGCGCCAGCCCCGCGATGATGTCCCAGAAGCCCCACACGCCCGCCACCACGGCCATACCGCCTAGCCCGCCAAAGAAGCTGAAGATCAGCACCAGACCCAGCCCTGCGTTGCGGATACCCACCTCGATGCTCACCGCGCGCCGGTCGTAGTCCGGCAAGCCGCTGAGCCGCGCGCAGGCGTAGCCGGTGCCGAAGGCCAGCGCATCGTGCAGTGCCACGGCCAGCAGCACCAGGCCCACGTAGTCCAGAAAGTAACGCCAGTTTCCCGCCACCGCGCCCACGATGAAACCGATGAGGCACAGAAAGCTGAGGATGCGCACGGGCTTGTTCACGCGCTGCGTGAAGCCCGGCAGCTTTTCTGCGCACAGGATGCCCAGCACAAAGGGCAGCCCGATGATGACCACGATGTGCCCCGCCATCTCCAGCGGGTCGAGCGCAATGCTGCGCAGCAGCGGCGCCGCCGTGGGGTGCATGCCGCCCCAAAAGGCAAAGTTGAGCGGCATGAGCACGATGGCCAGCGCGTTGGAGATGGCCGTCATCGACACCGACAGCGCCACATTGCCTCCTGCGCGGTGGGTGAGGATGTTGCTCACATTGCCGGGCGGACAGCAGGCGACCAGGATCATGCCCAGCGCAATGCTGGGCCCGGGCTTGAGCAGCAGCGTGAGCACAAAGGTCACCGCAGGCAGCACGATGAATTGCGCGGCAATGCCCACCGCCATGGCACCGGGCATGCGCAGCACGCGCTTGAAGTCCGCCACGCGCGTATCCAGCGCAATGCCGAACATGAGAAAACCCAGCACCACATTGAGCACCACCAGCGACGTGGGGTTGAAGTTGAGGCGTATTTCGTCCACAGGCAGCATGGCGTCAGTCCTTTCTGGCGAGGGCTGCGGCGGCAGCGCGCACCGCGTTGCGGTAGGTGTCCTTGTGCACGTAATACGCCATGCGTTCGAGCTGGAGGTACTTGAAGCCACCCGACAGATCGGGCGGCGGCCCGGCCTTGGCCTGTCGTAGCGCCTCGGCGCGCGGCGATCCCTCGGCCTGCGCCTTGAAAAAGCGCGCCACCAGCTCCGCCTGCTCATAGCGGCCCTGCCAGCCGATACCACTGGCCTCGATCATGCCCATCACGGCCAGGTTGTCGAAACGGGGTGACAGGATGTTGAGGTAGAGCTGCGGCGCCATGCCCTGCCAGTTGAGCAGGCTGTGGTCGATGAAGGGGTAGTGCAGCTTGTAGCCCGTGGCACAGAGCACCAGGTCATAGTCCTGCGCGCTGCCGTCCTTGAAGTGCACCGTATGGCCTTCAAAACGCGCGATGTCGGGCTTGACGTGAATATCGCCATGGCCCAGGTGGTGCAGCACCAGCGAGTTGACCACCGGGTGTGACTCGTACATCTTGTAGTCGGGCTTGGGCAGGCCAAAGCGCGCAGGGTCGCCAGTGAACCATTGCAGCACCACGCTGTCCACCTTCTGCTTGAGCCAGGGCGGCATCTTGAACTTGCCGCCCAGCGTGTCTGCGGGCTTGCCGAACACATATTTGGGCACGAAGTAGTAGCCGCGCCGCACCGAGATGTCCACGCTGCGCGCGTAGTGCACCGCATCCACCGCAATGTCGCAGCCCGAGTTGCCCGCGCCCACTACCAGCACGCGCTTGCCTTTGAACAGCTCGGCGCTCTTGTAGGCGCTGGTGTGCAGCAGCTCCCCGTCAAAGTGCCCCTCAAAGCGCGGCATGCTGGGTTCGGCCAGCGTGCCGTTGGCAATCACCACGCCCTTGAGCTCTGCCGTTTGCGCGGGCCCACCGTGCTGCGTCCACGTCACGCGCCACAGCGGCGCAGTGCCCTCCCCCACCGGTTCGACCCGGAGCACGCGCGTGCCAAACCAGAAGTGCTGGCGCAGGCCAAAGTGCTCTGCAAAGTCGAAGAAATACTGGCGCATGTCCCGGTGGCTCGGATAGTCGGCCACTTCGGGGCGCATGGGGAACTCGGTGAACTCGGTGGTGTGCTTGCTGGAGATCAGGTGCGCCGATTCGTAGACCGTGCTGCGCGGGTTGTCGATGTTCCACAAACCACCCACATCGGTGTGTGCTTCAAAGCCCTGGAAAGGCACGCCCAGCTTCTGCAGATTGCGCGCCGCGGCCAGCCCGCTGGGGCCGGCGCCGATGAGGGCGATGTGGCCGCGCATGTCCTGTGCGAGCGGCGTCGAAGGGCTTGTCTCCGTCATCGTTGTTGTTGTCGTCATTCGCTTTTTTCTCTCTCAGGTGTCGATGTTCTTGTCTGCGCGCACTGGCAACCCCGGAATGGCGGTGGCCCCCGCCTCGCCCACGCGCGGCTTGCGCGGCTGGCCCAGCAGCAGCCGGTCGTGCAGAGCGTCAGGCAACAGGTTCAACAGGCGCGCCAGCCAACCGATGCGCGCGGGCAGCACGATGTGGGTGCGCCCCCGGGCCACAGCGGCCAGCAGGGCACGCGCGGCGTCCTCGGGCTCCATCAGGCCGGGCATGGCAAAACGGTTGCCTGCCGTGAGCGCGGTGCGCAGGTAGCCAGGGCTGACCGTGCTCACCACGATGGAATCGCCGCGCAGCTCGGCACGCAGACTCTCCAGGTAACGGATGAGCCCGCCCTTGCTGGCGCAGTACGCGCCATTGCCCGGCATGCCCCGCCAGCCCGCAATGCTGGCCACCCCCACCAGCGCGCCGCGCCGCTGCGCGCGCAGGGCCGACACAAAAGGTTGGAAGGTGGTGGCGGCGCCCAGCAGGTTGATCTCCAGCATGCGCCGCATCACGGCCAGGTCGTCGGCCTGGGCGGTGTCAAAACCCCCAGCCACCCCGGCATTGGCGATGACGAGGTCAGGCGTTCCCCGGCGGCCCATCCAGTCGGCGGCCATGGCCTGCATGGCGGTAACGTCGGCCACATCGGGCGTATAGACAGCACAGCGCTCTGGTGCCAGTGCGGCCAGGGTCTCCAGCACGGGCCGGTTCAGGCCCACCAGCGCCACGGCAGCGCCCTGGCCAATCAGCTCGCGCGCCAGCGCCTGGCCCAGCCCGCCACAGGCGCCGGTGAGCACTACGTTCTGGAAAAAGGCGGTCATGAAACTCCCGGTGAATTGGGTTTGCAGCTTAGCCACAATGCTGAATAATCCCGAAATGTTTTATGAATTCGTCTCGAATTCCGAGATTTATGACCAACACACCGCCCAGCCTGCGCTTGTTTGAACTGCTGGAAACGATGTGCGCCCAGGGCCAGCCCTTCAGCCTGGGCGATGCCATCGAGGCCACCGGCTGGCCCAAGCCCAGCGTGCACCGCATGCTGGGCCAGCTGGAGGCCGGTGGCCTGCTGGCGCGCGAGCCAGACGGGCGGCGCTACACCCCCGCACCACGTCTGCTGCGCCTGGCCGAAAGCACGCTGAGCGCGGGCACCCAGCATGGAGTGCGCCACGCCGTGCTGCGGCAACTGGTGGCGGACATTGGAGAAAGCTGCAACCTCACGGCGTTGAGCGGCGCAGAAGTGATCTACCTGGACCGGGTGGAGTCAGCCTTTCCGCTGCGCATGGAACTGCGGCCCGGCACCCGCGTGCCCATCCACTGTTCGGCCAGCGGCAAGCTGTTTCTGGCCCACCTGTCGTCCGCACGCCGGGCCGCCATCCTGGACGGCCTGCCCCTCACCCGCCACACGGCCACCACCCTGACCGACCGCGCCGCCCTGGAAGCCGAACTGGAGCAGATCCTGCGGCAAGGCTATGCCACGGACGCCGAGGAGTTTGTGGACGGCCTCGTCTGTGTGGCCGTGCCCGTGTTGGCCGGCGGGCGGCGCCAAGTGCGCAGCGCCGTGGCACTGCAGGCACCCTCTGCCCGCCTGCCGCTGGGGCGGGCGCTGCAACTGGTGCCCCGGCTGGGAGAAGCCGCGCAGGCCCTGGGCCGAACCTGGGCTTGAGCCATCGCGCAACAACCCCTGACGCATTCACCATCTGCTCTCACCATGCCACTGAACTACCTCGACTTTGACTACAGCGAAGACGCTGACGGCAACGGCACCCTGGATGCCATGGCCAGCGTCTTGCCCGCGCAACTGCCAGCCTTGCAGAACGAGATCGCTGCCGTGCTGGCCTGGGCGCATGCACACTGGCCCGGCGCCTGCGCACCGCTGGAAGACGGCGGCGCGTGGCACTACGACCTGCACGGCGTGCAAGAGGTGCAGAGCCCCTTGACCTTGTCCTTTGACGATGCGACGGGGCAACTGCACATGACCACAGGCAGTGCCGCGCAGCCGCGCACCACGCTGACCCTCACCCTCAGTGGCAGCAGCGACTTCTGTACCGCTTTGCGCGAAGCCTTCGATATGGAATGAGCCTCCTCTTCATGGCCTCCAACCCGGTCAACCCAAAGGGTTAACCCCAATTAGCGACCAAAAGCCCCACGTTGCAAACAGGTTAGTGCGCCAGCCCACGCATTCCTGAGGTCCAGCGCTACAGTTGCGACTCATTAGTTCAACCCGAGACTGGAGAGTTTCATGCTGTCACGCCGTCACTTCCTGGGCGCAAGCCTGGCCACCACCGTTTACGCTGCGGGCTCGTTCGTGCCCGTGTGGGCGCAGAACGCACCCAATTTCGGCACGCCCACCTTGCCCAGCCCTGGTTTCCGTCGCATGAAGGTGGGAGACGTGGAGGTGATCGCACTGAACGATGGCATCACTCGCCGCCCTTTGGGGGAAGAATTTGTGAAGAACGCACCGCTGGCCGAAGTGCGTGCGCTGCTCGCATCGCAAGGCCTGCCCACCGACTACATCGATGTGCCGTACACCCCCTTCCTGGTGGTGGCGGGCGCGCGCAAGATCCTGATCGATACCGGCCTGGGCGAGTTTGGTGGTGCCACCACCGGCAAGCTGCTGGACAGTCTGCGCGCTGCTGGCATGCAGGCCTCCGACATCGATACCGTGCTCGTCAGCCATTACCACGGCGACCACATCAATGGAATCCGCAACAAGGCGGGTGAGCTGGTGTTTCCGAAAGCCAAGGTGATGGTGCCTGCAGCCGAACATGCCTTCTGGATGGACGACGCACGCATGGCCGCCGCCCCCGCCGGCATGAAGGGTGCGTTTGACAATGTGCGCCGCACCTTTGCCACCATGCCAGCCGATACGCTGGTGCGGTTTGAAGCGGGCACCGAGGTTGCACCAGGCATCCAGTCGGTGGCCGCCTACGGCCATACGCCGGGCCACACGCTGTTCGAATTGAAGTCGGCAGGCCAGAACTTCTTCTATGTGGCAGACCTGACCAACGTGCCCGCATTGTTCGCGCGCAACCCCGACTGGGCCGTGACCTTTGACATGGACGCAGAGGCTGCGCGCAAGGTCCGCCGCGAGGTGTTCCAGCGCATCACCACCAGCAGCGCCATGCTGGGCGGCTTCCACTTCCCCTTCCCTGCGTTTGGCCGCGTAGCAGCAGCGGGCAATGGCTATGCCTTCCAGCCAGCTGCCTGAGGCCGAAGCAGCCGGGGATCAGGCTGCGACGCAAGGTACGCGCGTCACACGGCGCACCTTGCTGGGCAGGGGCGCGGCAGGAGCACTGGGTAGCGGACTGGCCCTCACAGCCCTGCAGACCTGGGCAGCCCAGGAAGCGGGTGCCGAGGTCTTGCTGCGCCAGGGCGGAGTGGTGGCGTTGTTTCGCCACGCGCTGGCCCCCGGCACCTTCGATCCCCCGGGTTTCCGCCTGGGCGACTGCAGCACCCAGCGCAACCTGAACGATGAAGGCCGGGCCCAGGCCCGGCGCATTGGCGAGTGGTTCCAGACGCGGCAATTGCGTCCGGAGAAGGTGCTGTCAAGCCCCTGGTGCCGGTGCATAGACAGTGCCACCCTGGCTTTCGGTGCACCACAGGTGTGGACGGCTCTGGGTTCGCCCAGGGGCTACTCCGAGACCACGGGTGAGAGCCACCTGCGCGAACTGCGCCAGGCGCTGGCCGCAGCGTCTGCGCACAATGGCCGGTTTGAGGTGTGGTTCAGCCACATGTTTGTGCAGTCCGATCTGGCACGCGACAGCACCAGCTCGGGCGATGCGCTGATCTTGCGAGCCCCCCGAGGTGGCGACGTGCAGGTGCTGGCGAAACTCTCGGTCACCGGATCAACCTGACCAGCGCCTGCTGATGCTGGCGGCAGATCGCGCTCCCGTGCACCGTGGTGCACGGGCCATCGGACTACACGCTGGCGATGCCCTGGGGCGTATCCTGAAGATTCCCAGCCCTGCCAGATACCCCGGCGCGGCGCACACCCAGGAGCCGCCGATGACACCGTCCCACACACTGGGTGAACCCGCAGCCTGCAGGCCCCATCGCTGAGAGCTGCTATGGCCTTCCTCTCCAGCGCCCCCCGCCTTACCACCGCGTCCAACGAGCCAGCGCGATGGCCCGCGAATACCGGCGCGCCCTTGGCGCAGGCAATACCAGGCAGCCAGCGTGGTGTTCGCATGGACCTGCAGATTGACCTGCGCTACGAGATCGACAGCTACGGCGCCGATTTCGTGTTCAACATCCACGCCGCACAAACACCCCACCAGATAGTCCACAACGAGCGCCTGGTGCTCAGCCAGGACATTCCCCACCAGATCCACACAGACCCTGCGACGGGTAACCGCTATCTCCGGCTGCATGGCGAGCCCGGCATGCTGGAGCTGACCTACAGCGCTACGGTGGACATCCGCCACCACCGTGCCGACCCCACCCAACTGGCCGAGGTGCCTGTGCGGCACTTGCCGCCGCATGTGATGGGCTACATCTACCCCAGCCGATATTGCCAGTCTGACCGCCTGCTGCGGCTGGCACTGAACGAGTTCGGCGCCTTGTGGCAGGGCCACAGCCGCGTGCAGGCTATCCGTGACTGGGTGAATCGGCATGTGGCGTTCACGTCCAACACCTCCAACTCCAACACTTCGGCCGTCGACACGCTGGTGGAACAGGTCGGGGTGTGCCGGGATTTCGCCCACCTGATGATTGCACTGTGCCGCGCCGTGAACATTCCGGCCCGCTTCACCACTGGCACCGACTACGGTGCCGACCCAGCGCTGGGCCCGCCGGACTTTCATGCCTACGTGGAGGTGTATCTGGGCGACCGCTGGTATCTGTTCGACCCTTCGGGCACGGCCATCCCCATGGGGCTGCTGCGGTTTGGCACCGGCCGAGATGCCGCCGACGTGGCGTTTGCCACCATCTTTGGCGGAGTGCGGGCACAGCCCCCCACCATCCACACCCGCGCGGTGGAGGACCCTGCCCAGGGGTGGGTGCTGCCGCACCACTGCGCCGAGGCGCTGTCCACCGACCAGGGGACCTCGTACGGGGCGCGTTTCGTCGCGCAATAGGGAGCTTGACCTTCCGTCTGGCGCCTCTGGCGGGGGCGGCAGAAAGGTCTGTTGGCCATCCCTGATTGCGGCTGTGGCCTAATATGCCCCTTTCTCCACTTTCTCAGAGACCTACCATGGGCAACAAGATCGTCACCGAAGCAGACCGCAAGCGCACCCCCCAACCCAAGCCAATGCCCGGCGTGACGCTGAACACCCCTGGCCGTGGTCAGCGTGTGAGCCTGGAGCGTGGTGTCGCCACGCGCAGCAAGAAGAACCCTGGCAAGCGCTCGCGCAAGGGCGGCTGATCAGCCCTCCGGGGGCGCTGCGGCGCCCCGCCAGCACCCACAAAAAAAGCCCTCGTCTGAGGGCTTTTTTTTGGGCGATACAGCCGTTTATTGCAACGGGGCCGGCATGGTTTCCACGTGGCCTCTGGCGGGCAGGATGATGTGAAACGCTGCACCGCTGGCCGGAACGTTCTCGGCAAAGATCCGCCCGCCCATGGCCTCGACGATCTTGCGGCAGATGGCAAGGCCCAGGCCCGTGCCCCCAGATCCATCCTTGGTCTTACTGGACTGCACAAAGGCCTCAAAAATGCTCTGCAGCTCTGAAGGAGGGATGCCCGGGCCCTCATCCCGCACCACCAGATGCGTCTGGCCCTGCGGGTCCGCGTAGCCCTCCAGGGTGATCGTGCTGCCAGGCGGCGAAAACTTGATGGCGTTGGCCACCACGTTGCGGATCACCTGCTGAAACCGCAACGGGTCGGCCTTGGCCACCAGCGGAAGGTCAGGCATTCGAAAATCCATCATCAGGTGGCTGCGTTCCAGCAAAGGCTCCAGCTCGCGGATCACCGGACGCACTACGCCGCGCAGGTCGATGCGCTCCATGTGGAACGTTCCCACTGTGCTTTCCAGCTTGGACACTTCCAGCAGGTCGTTCACCAGCGTGAGCATGCGCTGGCCAGCGGAATGGATGTCTTCAAACATGCCCGCCAGCTTGGGCTGCGCGCGACCACGCAGCATGCCCAGTTCGGCAAAGCCCAGAATGGACTGCAGCGGCGTGCGCAGCTCGTGGCTCATGTTGGCCACAAACTCCGACTTGGTGCGGGATGCCTCCTCGGCCGCGTCACGCGCCTCCCGGGTGGCGCGCTCGGCCTCACGGAACTCGCTCACATCCATCAGGATGGTGAGCACACCGGTGACTTGGCCGTGCTCATCGGCAATGGCCGCCTTGGCCAGGCGCGTGTCGCGGCGCGATCCGTCGCCATGGCGCACCTGGGTCTCGACCAGGGCTCGCCCCCCCCAGCGCAGCAGCTGCTTGTTGGCCGACTTATGTACGTTTGCCTCGTCTGGCGGCAGGCACTCGTCAAAGGCCTTGCCCAACACGGCGGTGCGAGTACGGCCTTTGTATTCCTCCCAGGCCTTGTTCACGCGCACAAAGCGGTTCTGGGCGTCAGTCACAGAGATGGGCAGCGGATTGGTCTCCAGCAGCAGATCCTGAAACGCAATTTGGGCCTGTAGCTGTTGTTGGGCCATCCAGCGCTTGGTTTCGTCCACCGCGCTGCCCGCAAAACCAATCACACGCCCTGCAGCCACCAGAGGCACCACTGCCACCTGGAACATCATCTCCTTGCCCTCGGCAGAGCGGGACACCACCTGGCATACCCGCACTCCATCCGGCGACCGGGGGTCGATGGCCCGCGCCACATCATTGCGGCTTTGTGGCTCGACCAGGTCGTGCAGACGTTTGCCAATGGCACGGTCAGGCGCCGTGCCCGTCATCACAGTCCAATGGGCATTCACATAGGTGATCACGCCCTGCGCATCGGTGCGGAAAATCAGCTCTTGCACGCTGCGCATCAGCACCGACAGATCCCGCTCGTTGCGGGCAATGCGGGCCTGTGCAGCGTCAATGGCCAGCCGCGCCCGCTCACGGGTGCGCAGGCCACGCCACACGGCAAAGGTCAGGCCCAGCACCAGGGCCACCAGGGCCAGGCCAATACCGATCAGCGCGCGGGCATCCGCCAGCCAGCTCTGCACGGCTGTTCGGTACGAGGTCTCGACCACCACCACCAGCGGCATGGCGGCAGAGGCCCGAAAACTGACGATCTGCCGCTCGCCCAGCACACCCACACCCAGGTAGGTGGCGTGCTCCTGCCGGGGCAGGAACTGGCTGAAGACGGGGATGTTGTTCACCCGCGTACCTGCCAGAGCAGCTGCGGCCCCCGAAGTGGCCAACACCTGGCCGCTGTACGAGGTCACCACCGAGTCAAAAACCTCGGACTCCAGCGTCAGGTGCTGAAAGTTGGACAGCGAGTCGGGATTGACCAAAGCCACCAGCACCAGCGCCTGCCCTGCTTCGTTCTTGTAGCCGTGCATCACAGGAATAAAAGCGACACCCGCAGGAGCCGCCGCCGCTGCGCCTCCCAGCCGCACACTTTGCAGGCTACGGCCCGGTGTGAGGCCGCCCTGAACCGTCCGCCCCACGGCCACCAGAGGGCCGAGCTTGGCCAGGTCCACAAAACTCTCGGCATCGCCGGGCTGGGTGCTGGCGACCACTCGCCCACCAGCGTCCACCACGGCCAACCCCCGAAGAAATGAAAGCGCCGCCAGCGCCTGGCCCAGGGCGTCCTGCATACGCCGGGGTTCCGAGGCCACCGTCGTGAGGGCTGGAGACGTGGCCAGCGACTCCAGCGCCAGTTCGGCCGTCTGCATGGTGCGCGTGGCCTGATCCTCCAGCACCCGAGCCAGCATGGCGGCATGGTTCTGGTGGCTGGTACGCACCGTGCGAAAGTCGTTCACGGCCAACGCGCCGACGGCCACCAGTGCCGCCAATGCCGACAGCCCTCCGGTGATGAGGACCAGATGGCTGGTCTGCGACACCCACGTGCGCAGCCTGGTCCAGACCGAAGGGAGCGCCTGGAGGTCGGCCATATCAGCGCACCACGATGGCGTTCAGGCCATTTTGAGAGGCCGCGCGCTGCAGGCGGCCGTCGGCCTTGATGCGCGCCACAAAGGCATCCACCGTAGCCAGCCAGGCGGCATCGCCGCGCTTGACTGCATAGCCATAGGGCAGCACCGAAAATGGTTCGGGAGACTCGATGAGCCGGGCCCAGTCGGCGTTGTCCATCATGCGCCGGCTGTAGGGATAGTCGGTCATGAACACGTCAATGCGCCCGGCAGTCAGTTCGCGCTCGCGGGTGGTGGGCAGCTGGATGCGCACCAGCGTGGCCTGCTTGAGGCGCTGGGCCATGATGGGTTCCATGAACGTGCCTGCCTGCACCCCCACCAACACACCCGGCTTGTCAATGTCGGCCCACTGCTTGATGACCGTATTGGATTTAGTGGTGATGCCGTAAATGTCGCTGCGCATGTAGGGCTG
Source organism: Acidovorax sp. GW460-11-11-14-LB4 (assembly GCF_059423685.1). Lineage (NCBI taxonomy): Bacteria > Pseudomonadati > Pseudomonadota > Betaproteobacteria > Burkholderiales > Comamonadaceae > Acidovorax > Acidovorax sp. GW460-11-11-14-LB4. The sequence continues at coordinate 19,065 of NZ_JBWKYJ010000022.1, forward strand.
GGTAAAAGCCAGCTTTTCCATCCGCTGGGGCAGCATGCCGATGGCAAACATGGCCACATCGCAACGTTCCTGGTTCAGGTCGTCAATGAGGGTCGGAAAAGAAGAGTCCACATATTCGACCCTGGCCTTGAGGTCGCGCGCCAGCTCGGCAGACAGGTCGATGTCGATACCCCCGAGTTGCTGTGTACGCGGGTGCCTGTAGGTCACGCCGTAGTAGTCCGGCCAGACACACACACGCAACACCGACTGGCTCTGGACCCGCTCGGCCACAGGCCCCGCCAGCGCGCTGGTCGCACACGCGGCCAGAGCCACGCGGGTGACGGTCAACGCCCACGGTTTCAGCCACTGCATCATTGTCATCATCATTGAGAATCCTTGGATCAATAACACCACCGTGCCCGCAGTGGCCTGCCGCTGAGCGGTCAGAAAAAGGGGATCAGGGCGCGTCGATCAGTGCATCAAAAGAGGGACATTCCTGCGTGATCTTGCAACGTAGCGCATCCATGGCTTCAGCATGCGCCAAAAACGTGTCCACGATCACCGGGTCGAAAGCACGGCCGCGCTCGGCCGCCAGCATCTCCAGCGCCACCGGGACCGCGAAGGCGGGGCGGTACACCCGATCCATGGTCAGCGCGTCAAAAAAATCCACCACGGCGGTGATGCGGCCCGACAAAGGAATCGCCTCGCCCGACAGGCCCGCCGGGTAGCCTTGGCCGTCATAGCGCTCGTGGTGCGTGAGCGCCACCTCGGCCGCCATGCGAAACACTGGAATGTGCGAACGCCCCAGGATCTCGGCACCCATCGCGGCGTGGCAGTTCATGGTCTGGCGCTCTTCTGGGGTGAGCTTGCCGGGCTTCTTGAGCACGCTGTCGGGGGTGCCGATCTTGCCGATATCGTGCATGGGCGCGGCCTTGCGCAGCATGCGTGCGTAGCCCACCGTCTGCCCCAGAGCCAGGGCCAGGGCCTCGGCCAGGTATCCAATGCGCACGATGTGTACGCCGGTGTCATCGTCCTTGAGGTCGGCCGCAGCCGACAGGTGCAACAGTGCGGCGTGGTGCGCGCGGGTGACCTCGCGCAGGGCTTCATTCCGCTCTCGATACATGCGCCCGAAGTCGCGCACAAAACTCTCCATCTGAGCTGCAGCAGCCTCATCAAAGCAACGTGCATCGATGGGCTGCGCCAGCAGTTCGTGCTCGGGTCGAGGCACGGAGGTCACAGCGCTGCCTCCATGCGGTAGATGGTTTCCAGAACCTGCAGAGTGCTGAAGGGCTTCATCAGGTAATCGTCGGCTCCCGCCGCGAAGCCTGCCGCCCTGTCGTCCGACTGCACCCGGGCCGTCAGCATGATCACCTTGGTGTGGCGCATGTCCGGGTCGGACTTGATGCGGCGGCAAACATCCAGGCCGTTAAGGGTGCCCGGCATCATCACATCCAGCAGCACGATGTCCGGCTGCAACTCACTGGCCAGCAGCCAGCCCGCATCGCCCGTAGCGGCTTCGTGGATCTCAAAGTCATCAAACTCCAGCGTCATCTTGAGCAGTTTGCGGATATCGATGTGGTCTTCGACGATCAGGATCTTTTTCATGGCGGTAGCCTTTGTGGGGCCGGGAATAGGCTTGGAATACAAAAAAACACGTTTTAACGTGATTTCTTGCCATTGATTGAATCATATCAATCATTTTTATCAAATGCAAGTCGAGTAAAAATTAGGAGAAAATGTGCGATCTATGCAATCTGACAATTCCCTCGCGGAGCACGCCATGGCCGACCACTACACCACGCTGGAAGTCGCCAAGATGCTGGGCATGGCCGTGCGGTCGGTCCAGCTGATGGTGGACCGCAACGAACTTGAGGCCTGGAAGACCCCTGGCGGGCACCGCCGCATCTCGCGTGCATCGGTGGAACGCTGGATGACCGCCCATGGCGCCGGTGGCGCTGCCCAGGCACCCGCCGTCGGCGCTCCAGTCGCCGCCCGCGCGCCCCTGGCCGCACCGGTGGGACCAGCCAAAGGGCGTGCACCACAAATCCTGCTGATCGAGGACTCCATCCATTTCCAGAACCTCGTGGGCCTCATCGTGCAGCAGCACCTGCCAGGAGTGCAGCTGCAGGTGGCGAACGATGGCATCACCGGCCTTGCGCTCTATGGGCAGATTCAGCCCGAGGTGCTGATCGTGGACATCCTGCTGCCAGGCATCGACGGCGCCACCCTGATCACCACGCTGCGCTCGCACCCCCAATTTGCGCGCAGCCACCTCATCGTGGTCACCTCGCTCGACGAGCAACAGCGCGAGCCGTATGCATTTGCCTTGCAGGGTGTGAAGGTGATCCACAAGCCCCGGCTGGTGGCCGAGTTACCCAGCGCTCTGGCCGCGTGCATTCCGCAGGCACAGGTACCCGCATGAGCAGGCCCAAGGTCCTGCTCGTGGAAGACGACAGCTCCATCGCACGCTTTGTGCAGATGGCGCTCGAGGAACTTCCCATCGAGCTGGTGACCTGCGCCAACGTGCCTGACGCCATGCAGGCGCTGCATGCGGGGGGCGTGGAACTCATCATCACGGACCTCATGCTGCCGGGCGAGTCCGGCATTGACCTGGTACAGCGGCTGCTGCAAGAGCCTGTGCACGAAAGCCGAATTCCGGTGGCGGTATTCAGCGCGGGCCTGACGCCGCCAGTGCGCGAGCAACTCCAGGCCATGAAGGTGTGGCGCATGCTGTCCAAACCTGCATCGGTGGCAGAGCTGGAGGCCTGTGTAACCGATGCGCTGGCGCTGGTGGCGGATACCCCTGCCAATGCGCCAGTCACAACAGCCCCGCCTGCCGATGAAGCGGCCGACGATGAGGCTAAGGCCATTGCCACCCACTTTGCGGGCGACGAGTTTCTGTTCAAGGCCTACCACGCCAGTTGCCTGCAGCAGTTCCCTACCGACGTGCGGCAAGGTGACGCGGCCAGCGCAGCGCAAGACTGGCCGGCGCTGCGGCGCCTGGCACACAGCCTGGCCACCGTGCTGCTCACCCTGGGCCACCCGACCCAGAGTGTGCGCGCCCGCCAGCTGGAAAACGCAGCCGCCCAGTCTGCCGCAGAGGCATGCCAGGAACATTGGCGCATGCTGCGCGCTTTCCTGCTGCAGCTCTGATCCAACGCCAGCAGCCTGGCTGGCTGAACACCCTTGCCTTGAGAGCCCCGATGGCGGGCGATTGACCCACCCCATCGCCTTCTCCGGAAGGCGAACGTGAAGACCCATGAGCAAGCCGGGGTGGACCCTTCTTTCTGAAACATAACCATTCAGAGCAAAAAATAACCAATTGGTCTAATATAGAAACAATTGGTTTCAATCGCCTCAGATGCGGTGTGAAGCTCTCCTCCACCCCCGTCTCAGGCAGCTCTCCATGGACCCCACCGTCGTTTCCGAATACCGCCCCCACCTTGTCGCCATCTCGTTTGCCCTGGCATTCATTGGTTCACTGATCGCGCTGATGGTCACGCGCCGCATCCGCCACAAGGACGGCTCGCTCAACCGCGCAGCCACGTTGACGGCCGGTGTGGCGCTGGGCGGCATCGGGGTGTGGTCCATGCACTTTGTGGGCATGGTGGCGCTGCGGCTGGACGTGGCCAGCAGCTACGGCATCGTGGAAAGCGCGGTGTCTCTGCTGGCGGCCGTGGCCTGCACCTCGGCTGCACTCATCGTGGTGTCCAAGGCCCCCCGGGAGCTGGCACGGATTCTGGGCGCAGGACTGCTGCTGGGCCTGGGTGTGGCGGGCATGCACTACCTGGGCATGTACGGCATGAAGATTGGCGGCTACATCCACTGGGACCTGCGCACCGTGGCGCTGTCGGTGCTGATTGCGGTGGCAGCAGGCACGGCCGCCCTGTGGCTGGCCTTCAACACCCGCCGCCTGGGCAGCCGCGTGGGGGCCGCCCTGCTCATGGCCGCCGCCGTGTGCGCCATGCACTACACCGGCATGGGCGCGGCCGAGTTCGTCTGCACCACCCCCAACCGTTTTGCCACCGTGCAGGGCGTCGGGCTGGTCAGCTCACTGGGCCTCGGCCCCATCGTGGCCGCCTGCGCATTTGCCATGGCCGTGCTGATTTCGGTGGATCTGTATGTGCAATGGATGCAACGCTCCATCGGCCAGCAGCGCCGCCGTGCGGCCTGAACCAGACAGCAACCGCAAAACAAGGGCTGCACCAGGGTGCATTCGGCCCACTCTTCAATAAGATGGCGACCATGATCACCCTGCACCACCTCGAAACCTCGCGCTCGCAACGCATTCTCTGGCTGCTGGAAGAGCTGGGCGTGCCCTACGAGCTCAAGATCTACCCGCGCGACAAGGCCACCAAGCTGGCCCCGCCTGCGCTCAAGGCCATTCACCCCCTGGGCAAGTCGCCAGTCATCACCGATGGCTACGAAGTGATTGCCGAGTCGGGTGCCATCATCGAATACTTGGTGGAAACCTATGGCGAACAGGCCCGTGGCGACCTGGCCCACCTGCAGCCAGCACCCCGCACCGCCGAACACCGCCAGTGCCGCTTCTGGATGCACTATGCCGAGGGCTCGCTGATGAACTGGCTGGTGATGAAGCTGGTGTTCAAGACCATCCCCACGCAGCCCATGCCGTTCTTCGTGAAGCCCATTGCGCGCGCCCTGTGCGGCACGGTGCAGCAAAAGCTCATCGACCCCAACGTGGACACGGCGCTGGCGTTCATTGAAGAGCACCTGGGCACCCATCGCTGGTTTGCGGGGGAGCACCTGACCATGGCGGACTTTCAGATGAGCTTTGCGGTGGAGGCGCTGATGTCACGTGCCAACGACGCAAGCCGCTGCCCGCACCTGCAGGCCTACCTGGAACGCATGCACGCACGCCCGGCCTACCAACGGGGCATCGCCAAGGGCGGCCCGGTGGTGATCGAGGCCTGAACGCACGCCACCACCATGTCTCGCTACGCGATTCTCTTCGTGTGCATGGGCAACATCTGCCGCAGCCCCACAGCCCACGGCGTGTTCCGCCACAAAATCACCCACAGCGGCCTGGCGCACAGCGTGGTGGTGGACTCGGCCGGCACGCACAACTACCATCCCGGCGAGCCGCCCGACACCCGCACCCAGCGCCACGCAGCGCAGCGCGGTTATGACCTTTCGGACCTGCGGGCACGGCAACTCATTGATGCCGACTTTGCCCGCTACGACCTGATCCTGGCCATGGACTGGGACAACCTGGCCCTGGCGCAAGACCAATGCCCGCCCGCACACGCGCACAAGCTGCGGCGCATGACGGAGTTCTGTCTGCAGTTCGACAGCCCGGTGGTACCTGACCCGTACTACGGCGGCAGCCAGGGGTTTGAGGAGGTGCTGGACCTGGTGGAAGACGCCTGCGAAGGGCTGCTCAGGCACGTGCAGCGGCAACTGCAGGCGCAGGAGCAGGAACCCAAAGCCCGGCACTGACCTGCCTGCGTGGCTACCGCACTCCGCATACCAGGGCGCCGGGGTCGTTGTGCGCCTGCTCGCGGTCGTTCTTGGCCTGGGCCACTTCCATGTCGCGCGGCAGGGTCACGCCGTTCTTGACGGCCAGGATCTCGGCCATCACGCTCACCGCAATTTCGGGCGGTGTCTTGCTGCCGATGTAGATGCCAATGGGCCCGCGCAGGCGCTGCAGACTGGCTTCGGTCTGGTCAAAGTGCTCGATCATGCGGGCGCGCCGCGCCTCGTTGTTGCGGCGCGATCCGATGCCGCCCACGTAGAACGCCTCGGTGCTCAAAGCCTCCAGCAGCGCGAGGTCGTCCAGCTTGGGGTCGTGCGTGAGGGCCACCACGCAGGTGCGGCGGTCAGGCTTGAAGGCCAGCACCACATCGTCGGGCATGTCACTCACCACGGTGGCACCCGACACGCTCCAGCTGCCCCGATACTCCTCGCGCGGGTCGCACACCGTCACGGCAAAGCCGTTGAACAAGGCCATGGTGGCCAGGTACTCGGTGAGCTGCCCTGCCCCGATCAGCAGCATGCGGTACTCGGGCCCGAAGGTGTTGGTGAGCTGCTGTGCATCCAACTTCAGATCCTCGGGTGCCTGCGTGGGCGCCAGGGTCACGGCGCCATCGGACAGGCGCACGGTGCGCTGCACCAGGCGCCCGGCGGCCAGCTGGGCAATCAAATCGGCCAGCAGCGCGGGATCTGGGTCGTATTCCAGCAGCAGCTCCAGCGTGCCACCGCAGGGCAGGCCAAAGCGGTGGGCTTCGTCGGCGCTGATACCGTATTTGACAAACGATGGCGGCCCGCTGGGGATGCGGTGCTCGGCACCGTCTGCCGCAGCGCCCGCCTGGGCATAGGCGCGGGTATGGCGGTCGATCAGGTCGTCCTCAATGCACCCGCCTGACACCGAACCCACCACCGCGCCGTCTTCGCACAGCGCCATGATCGAACCCACCGGCCGGGGCGACGAGCCCCAGGTGCGCACCACCGTGGCCAGCAGCGCACGGCGCCCTGCGGCACGCCAGCCCTGCAGCGTGCGCAGCACGACGACGTCCAAATTTTCCATGACTCACTTCCTTCCGGTACCCATAGCACTCAGCCCCGATTGAACCACCAGGCCAGCAGTACGAGGGCCGCCACGCCAACACCCCACATCCACGCAGGGATACCGCCGCCCTGGGTGGCACTCCCTCCTTCCACGGTGCCTGGCTGAGTGACGGCATCGGCACTGGCTGCTGCATCTGCCGGGGGTGCTTCAGCGCGCGGAAAACGCCGCTGCATCTCGTCGTCAAACCGCTTGAAGAAGTCTTCGGCCATGCTCTTGGCGGCGCCGTCGATGAGGCGCTGGCCCAGCTGGGCGATCTTGCCGCCCACTGAGGCATGCACGGTGTAATGCAGCTCGCAGCTGGCCTGCCCCGCCGCATCGGCAGGCAACGGCACCAACTTGACCTGGGCATTGCCCTTGCCAAAGCCCGCCACGCCGCCGGAGCCATCGAAGGCGATGTTGTAGCTCTCGGGCGGCACGATGTCGGACAGCGTGATCTTGCCGGCGAACTTGGCCGACACGGGCCCGATCTTGAGCGCCATGGCCACCGAATACTGGTTCTCGGCCGTGGGCTCGACCTTGTCGCAGCCGGGAATGCACAGCTTGAGCACCTCAGGGTCATTGAGCGCCTCCCAGGCCTGTTGCTGGCTGACGGCAAGGGTTCGGCTGGCTTGCATTTCCATGGTGGGTCCTCTCGGTCTTCAATGGGTGTGGATGTTGTGGGAATTCAATCGGTCCGCTGCATGGCTGGGCTCGATGCGGTGCGGTGCCGCGCCCTCATTGCCGCAACACGCTTGCCAGGCTGGCGGCCAGGTCCTTCAGGTGGCTCAGGTTGTGCACGGCCACCATGCCGTGGGCCTGGCGGTGCAGGGCCGACGCACCGCGCGCCGTGGGGGCATACCCCTCGTAGCGCAGCAACGGGTTGAGCCACAGCAGGCGGCCACAGTGGCGACGCAGCCAGGCCAGCTCGCGCTCCAACACCTCGGGGGCGCCCGTGTCCAGCCCATCGCTGATCAGCAGCACCAGCGTGCGCCGCCCCACCAGGCGCCGCGCGTGCTGCAGGCGCAACTGGCCCAGGCTGTCGCCCATGCGGGTGCCGCCCGCAAAGTCGGTGATGGCATGGCTGGCCGTCTCCAGCATGGCGTCGGTGTCGGCGAGGCGGAAGGCGGGCGTGAGGTCGGTCAAGCCAGTGCCAAACGCAAACACGTCCCGGCGCACGGTGGCACCGGTGTGGCGCGGCGCGGTGGCGGCGTGCAAGAAGGCCAGCAACAAACGCGCGTAGCGCTCCATCGAGCCCGACACGTCCACCAGCACCAGCAGCGGCAGCGGTTGCTGGCGGCGCTGCAGCAAGGGGATGTGCAGCACCTCGCCCCCACTGCGCGCCGCATGGTGCATGGCGCCGGGCCAGTGCGGGCGGCTGCCGCGCACACCCGGCCGGGTGCGGCGGGCCGCAAAGCGCGGCAAAGGCAAAGGCACGTCGCGTGCCAGGCGCTCCACCAGGATGTATTCGCTGGCCGAGAGCTGGTTGAAGTCCGCCTGCCGCAGGCGCTGCAGGTCACTGGCCGTCATGGCGGCATCGAATTCGATCTTGTCCTCTTCGCGTGCGGGCGGTGCGTTGCGCGCGGCACGCACGGGCGCCAGTGCCTCGCTCACGCGCGGGCGGCGTTTGACGGGCTCGGCCTTGGATTCTGCGCTGGGCAGCATCTGCGCCAGCAGCTTTTGTGCGACGTTGGGATTGCGAAAGTAGGCATCGAACAGCTCGCGGAACACCACACGGTCTTGCTCGCGGCTGACCAGCACGGCCTCCAGCGCAGCACCGAAGTCCTCGCGCTGCAGACCCACCAGCATCACCGCCTGCTGGGCCAGCGCCATGCGGGCCGCATCCACCCGCACGCCAGCGCGGCGCAGCGTGCGGCCAAAGCCGCTCAGGTTGTCGGCCAGCTTGCCGGTGCGGGCATCGCCGAGTTGGGAGAACATCGCGCCCTCGGCCATCGGCCGGTTCTCATGCATCGGCATCGGCGGGTTGCAGCAACTGCACCGCCATGTCGCGGGTGAGCGCCGCCACATCCTCGCGCTGCTTGAACAGGATGCCTGCGGTATCGGACACCACCTCGGGGTCCACCACGATGGTGTCGAGCGCCACCAGCGCCTTGGCCCATTCCACGCTCTCGGCAATGCCCGGTGCGCGCTGGAAGGCGTTGGCAAACGGCTGGCTGCGCAGCCGCCCCACAAACTCTGCCACCTGCACGGCCAGCGCCTCGCTGGCACCAGGCACCTGCGCGCGCACGATGGCCAGCTCGCGCTCGCGCTCGGGGTAGTCAAGCCAGTGGTACAGGCAGCGGCGCTTGACGGCGTCGTGCAGATCGCGCGTGCGGTTGCTGGTGAGCAGCGTGACCGGCGTGGCCGTGGCGCGCACTGTGCCGATCTCGGGGATGCTCACCTGGTACTCGCCCAGGTACTCCAGCAAGAAGGCCTCGAACGGTTCGTCCGCGCGGTCCACCTCATCGATCAGCAGCACGGCGCCCGGCGCTGGTGCCTGCAACGCCTGAAGCAAGGGGCGGCGGATGAGGTAGCGGTCTTGGTAGACCTCGCGCTCCACCTGCGCCATGTCGGCACTGCCCTGCCCTTCCGCTGCCCGCATGTGCAGGAGCTGGGCGGCGTAGTTCCACTCATACAACGCCTCGCGCTGCTCCAGGCCGTCGTAGCACTGCAGGCGAATGAGGCTGCGCGACAGCACTTCCGAGAGGGCTTTGGCCAGCGCCGTCTTGCCCACGCCAGGCTCGCCCTCCAGCAACAAAGGCCGCTGCAGCTTGAGCGCCAGAAACACCGCCGTGGCCAGGCGACGGTCGGCAAAATAGCCCACGCTTTGCAGGGCCTGCACCAGGGCGTCGATGGAAGCCGGAACCGGCGCGGCGTTCAACGAGTTCATTGCTATCCAATTCATAGCTGCCAGCGCATATTCCTCTAGCGCTTGTAGCCAATTTCACTCAAAAACCCGCCACCGGGTGCCGCACCACGGTGGCGGGATTGCCTTCACGTCATCCCAGCATCTGCTGCACAGCGCGCTGCGTTTGCACGCTGATGAGGTTGGCGCGGTAGGCAGCGCTGGCGTGGATGTCGGCGTTCAGATCGTTCGCGTCGATCTTCACGCTGGCAGCTGACTGCGGGGTGAAGCTCTGGTTGAGCGCCGCCTCCAGCCCCGCATGGCGGAACACGCTGCTGGCCGCACCGGTCACGGCCACGCGCACGCCGCTGTCGGTCTGCGCCACAAACACCCCAACCAGCGAGAAGCGCGATGCCGCCTGCTTGAACTTCATGTACGCAGCGCGTTTCGGGATCGGGAAGCGGATGGCGGTGATGATCTCGCCCTCATCCAGCGCCGTGGTGTACATGCCCACAAAGAAATCGTCGGCCTTGATCTCGCGGCGGTTGGTGATGACCGTGGCGCCCAGGCCCAGCACCGCACTGGGGTAGCAGGCGGCAGGGTCGTTGTTGGCCACCGAGCCGCCCAGCGTGCCGCGTGCACGCACCTGGCGGTCGCCAATGTGGGCGGCCAGGTCGGCCAGCGCAGGGATGGCGGATTTCACATCCGCACTGGATGCCACGTCGGCATGGCGCGTCATGGCACCGATGACCAGCGCGTTGCCCTCGCGGCGGATGCCCGCCAGTTCGGCAATGCTGTTCAGGTCCACGATCTTTTCAGGGTTGGCCAGGCGCAGCCGCATGGACGGCAGCAGGCTTTGCCCGCCCGCGAGCAGTTTGCCGCCCTGGGCGATGAGCTGCGCGGCAGCGGCGGTGGAGGAAGGCGCTTCAAACGTGAATGCGTACATGGTGGATCTCCTTATGCCTTGGCGTGTTGAATCGCTTCCCAGACGCGGTGCGGCGACGCGGGCATGTCAAAGTCCTTCACACCCAGGTGTCGCAGCGCATCCAGCACGGCGTTGATCACCGCCGGTGGCGAGCCAATGGCCCCGGCCTCGCCGCAGCCCTTGGTGCCCAGCGGGTTGTGGGTGCAGGGCGTGCACACATGGCCCAGTTTGAACTCGGGGAAGTCATCGGCGCGTGGCATGGCGTAGTCCATGAAACTGCCGGTGAGCAGCTGGCCCGTTTCGCGGTCGTACACGCAGTTCTCCAGCAGCGCCTGGCCAATGCCCTGCACCAGTCCGCCATGCACCTGCCCTTCGACGATCATGGGGTTGATGATGGTGCCGAAGTCGTCCACCGCCGTGAACTTGTCCACCCGTGTGTGCCCGGTGGCGGGGTCCACCTCGACCTCGCAGATGTAAGTGCCTGCCGGGAAGGTGAAGTTGGTCGGGTCGTAGAACGCGGTTTCGTTCAGGCCCGGCTCCAGCACGTCCAGCGGGTAGTTGTGCGGCACATAGGCTGCCAGCGACACCTGGCCGAACGGGATCTTCTTGTCGGTGCCACGCACCGTGAATTCGCCATTCGCAAAGTCGATGTCGGCATCGCTCGCTTCCATCAGGTGCGCAGCAATCTTTTTGGCCTTGGCCTCGATCTTGTCCAGCGCCTTCATGATGGCCGCGCCGCCCACGCTGATGGAGCGTGAGCCATACGTGCCCATGCCGAACGGCACGCGGCCCGTATCGCCGTGCACGATGTCCACGTTCTCCACCGGGATGCCCAGGCGCGCGGCCACCACCTGCGCAAAAGTGGTCTCATGCCCCTGACCGTGGCTGTGCGAGCCGGTGAACACCGTCACGCTGCCGGTGGGGTGCACACGCACCTCGCCGCATTCGAACAGCCCTGCGCGTGCGCCCAGGGCGCCGGCGATGTTGGACGGCGCGATGCCGCAGGCCTCGATGTACGACGAATACCCAATGCCCCGCAGCAGCCCCTTGTCCGCGCTGGCGGCCTTGCGCTGCTCGAAGCCCGTCACGTCGGCCAGCTTGTTCGCCCCATCCATGCAGGCCTGGAAGTCGCCGGTGTCGTACTGCAGCGCCACCGGCGTCTGGTACGGGAAGGCCTTGATGAAGTTGCGGCGGCGGATCTCGTCCTGCGGCAGTCCCATCTCCCACGCGCAGCGGGTGACCAGGCGCTCCAGCAGGTAGGTGGCCTCAGGGCGGCCTGCGCCCCGGTAGGCGTCCACCGGTGCGGTGTTGGTGAACCACGAGTCCACCTCCACATACACCTGCGGCGTGCTGTACTGCCCCGCCAGCAGCGTGGCGTACAGGATGGTGGGCACCGCGCTGGCAAAGGTGCTGAGGTAGGCGCCCAGGTTGGCGTGGGTGTGCACACGCAGCGCCAGGAACTTGCCGTCCTTGTCCAACGCCATCTCGGCGTGGCTCACGTGGTCGCGGCCGTGGGCATCGCTCAAGAACGCCTCACTGCGGTCGGCCACCCACTTGATGTTGCGGTTGAGCTTTTTGGACGCCCAGGTCAGGCACACGTCTTCGGCGTACAGATAGATCTTGGAGCCAAAGCCGCCGCCCACATCGGGCGCAATCACGCGCACCTTGTGCTCGGGCAGGCCCATCACAAAGGCCGTCATCAGCAGGCGCTCGACGTGCGGGTTCTGGTTGCTGACGTACAGCGTGTATTCGTCGCTCGCGCGGTTGTAGCTGCCGATGGCCGCACGGGGCTCCATGGCGTTGGGGATCAGGCGGTTGTTGATCAGATCGAGCTGGGTGACATGCGCTGCGTTGGCAAACGCGGCGTCCACGGCGCCCTTGTCGCCGATGGCCCACTTGAAGCAGTGGTTGTCAGGCGCGATGTCGTGCAGCGCCGCACCTGCCACGGCGCCTGATGCGGCGTCGGCCACATTCACCACGGCGGGCAGCACGTCGTAGTCCACCTCCACCAGCTCGGCCGCATCGCGTGCCTGCTGCTGGGTCAGCGCCACCACCATGGCCACGTGGTCGCCCACATAGCGCACCTTGCCCTGCGCCAGGATGGGGTGTGGCGGCTCCTTCATGGGCTGGCCGTCAGTGCTGGTGATGAGCCAGCCGCAGGGCAGGCCGTTGATGTTGTCGGCGGCCACGTCGGCACCGGTGAACACGCCCAGCACGCCGGGCGCGGCCTTGGCAGCGTCAATGTTGATGCTGTTGATCTTGGCGTGGGCGTGCGGTGAGCGCACGAACACCGCATGGCTCTGCGCGGCCAGCACCACGTCGTCGGTGTACTGGCCCGCGCCGGTCAGGAAGCGGTAGTCTTCCTTGCGCTTGAGCGATTCGCCGATGTGCGGCAGCTTGGAAAAGTCGGATGCACCCATGGTCTTGTCTCCTTGGATTGTTCTGGCGTGGGGACGGCGGGCGCGCTCAGGCGCCGCCCATGGCCTTCTGGCCGACCTGCACCGCGCGCACGATGTTCTGGTAGCCAGTGCAGCGGCAGATGTTGCCTTCGAGCAGTTCGCGGATCTCGCCTTCGCTGGCGTTGGGGTGGTTCTTGCACAGGTCCACCGCACTCATCACCATGCCGGGTGTGCAAAAGCCGCACTGCAGGCCATGGCACTCCTTGAACGCCGCCTGCATGGGGTGCATGGTGCCGTCAGCAGTCGCCATGCCCTCAATGGTCGTCACCTCCGCTCCCTGCGCCTGTACTGCCAGCATCGCGCAGGATTTGACGGCCCGTCCATTCACATGCACCGTACACGCCCCGCACTGGCTGGTGTCGCAACCCACGTGGGTGCCAGTGAGCAGCAGGTGCTCTCGCAGCGCATGGACAAGCAGGGTATTGGGGGGGACGTCAACACTGGCAGCGCGCCCGTTGACCGTGAACTGGACTTGCATCTGGCTGTCTCCTGGAGTGGTTTTGGCTGGATAGGAGCGCGCCCACGATCTCGCGGAGGGGATCGGGATCACGCTCATCGCTCGCGCATCTTCTGCCGCGCCCCACGCCCCATCCCTAGGGACAACCCTAGATTTCCGGGGCCCCTGGCTGGATATTCTCAAAATGAAACATGCTGCACTGCACACCGGCGCATCATGCGGACCTCCAGGAGCCTGTTCACCATGCTGATCTCCGCGCCCCACCCCGCTGCTGACCGCCACGCGCTGATTGCGCAGGCGCGCCAGAGCCTGCTGTCCGACGGTGCAGCGCCCGTGCGCGCCGAGGTGGAGCCGTGGATTGCGCGATCCTGGCAACGCTGCCTGGCGCGGGGCCTGGAGCCCACACGGCGCGTGGCGTTTGACGCCGTCAGCGCCACGGCGCTGCGCCACAGCCAGGAGCAGAACCACCACCTGCTGCGCGCGGCCCGGCCGGTGCTGGAGCAGCTGACCCGGGCCATTGCGGGCATGCGCTACTTCGCCATGCTCACCGACGCACGCGGCATCGTGGTCGATGTGCAAGGCCATTGCGACCGGAGCGACCCGCGCGCCAGCGCCATTGGCCGCGTGGGCATTGATTTATCGGAAGCAGCCGTGGGCACCACCGCCATCGGCGCCGCACTGGAAGAGCTGCAGCCTGTGTGGTTGCACCGGGGCGAGCATTTTTTTGACGATAACGCCAGCTACAGCTGCGCCGGAGCCCCGCTGTTCGACCCCCAGGGCCGCTGCATGGGCATGCTGGACCTGACGGGTGTGGATGTGCCCGAACGGCCCGAGCTGCGCCACCTGGTGGCCCGGTCGGCCCGCGCCATGGAAGACGCACTGCTGCTGCAACTGCCCCATGCCCTGCTGCTGCGCGTGAACTGGCCGGGCTGCCCGCTGGGCGGTGAAGGCGACGGCCTGCTGACGCTGGACGCCGACGGCTGCGTGGTGGGTGCCAACAGCATGGCCCGCCAGCTGGTGCCGCAGCCCCTGCGCGCCCCCGGCCTGCCCGGTGCCCGCACCCACTGCAGCGACCTGCTGGCCATGCCCTGGACCATGCTGTTCGACGCGGCCCGCCAAAAGCGTAGGGAGCCGCTGGATTTGCCGCTGTGGTCGGGCCTGCGGCTGCACGCGCTGGCGCAGTTGCCTGCGCACGCCCGCACCGTGGGCGACACCCACACAGCGGCGGTGCCAGGCATTGCATCCGCGCCCGCCCCGCTGCGCGAGGCCGAAGTGGCCATGATCCGCCGCGCGGTGCAGGAAGCGCGCGGCAACGTGGCCGAGGCGGCGCGCGCGCTGGGCATCAGCCGCGCCACGGTGTACCGCAAGCTGGGCGCCCCCAAAGGCGGGTGACGGGCCCGCGCCGCCGCCCACACCGCCGTGCAGGCGTCCGGCGACTTCTCTTCAAGCCTTTTGAGCCGATAGCGCTAGTGCAATATGCCTGAATAGCTATCAAATAGATAGCAATCAAGTCACCCGCAAACCAGGGCGCGTTGGGCCGCTCAGGCACGCGGCCGGCGCAGCCCCACCATCGGCTGCGCGCTGCGCCGCTGCTGACGCTCCAGCGCTCCGTCAGCGGCGGCTTTCAGCAGCCGCTGGAAGGACGGGCACTGGGCGTGGCTCTCGGCCGGGCAGGCGGCCGCGTGCCGCAGGCCGTTGCTCATGGCCTTGAGGCGCTTGACCATGGTGTCAAGCTCGTCGGCCTTGGCTGATAGCAGCTGCCGGTCGATGTTCGGCTCGCCGCTGGGCAAGAACATTGACCGGATGTCGTCCAGCGAGAACCCGGCCGACTGCCCCAGCGCAATCAACGCCAGCTGGTCCATCACGCCGGGCGCAAACCGGCGGCGCTCCCCCGGTTGCCCTACCGACTGGATCAGCCCCTTCTCTTCGTAATACCGCAGCGTGGACGCCCGCAGCCCGGAGCGTTTGGCGACTTCGGCAATGTCCATGAAAAAACCTCTTGACCTCAAGTTGACTTGAACTTCTATATTCCGTTCAAAACCTTCTCCCGTCAACTTTCCGAGGTGTTTTGATGACTCTCTCACTGCAAGACATTCCCCTCGCCATGCTCCTGGGCATCGGCGCCACCGCTGTCATGGATGCCTGGCTGTTGCTGCTCAAAAGGCTGGGGGTGCCCACGCTCAACTTCGCCTTCATCGGCCGCTGGGTGGGCCACCTGGTGCGCGGCCAGATCGCCCACGCCGCCATCGCCAAGGCAGCCCCGGTCCGGGGCGAACTGGCCTGGGGCTGGCTCACGCACTACGCCGTGGGCGTGGCCTTTGCGGGGGTGCTGCTGTCCCTGCTGGGCGCTGCCTGGGTCCGCAGCCCTACCCTGTGGCCCGCGCTGGCCGTGGGCATGGGCACCGTGGCGGCGCCGCTTTTGGTGATGCAGCCCGCCATGGGCTCTGGCTTTGCGGCATCGCGCACGCCGACCCCGCTCAAGAACTGCCTGCGCAGTTTGGCCAACCACACCGTGTTTGGCCTGGGCCTGTATCTCTCCGCGCTGGTCATCGCACTGATTTCACGCTGACCTGCCCCGCGCCTCCTCCCCGAAATCACTCCCAAGGAACCCACACCATGCAACACATTGCCATCGTTTATCACAGCGCCCACGGCCACACCGCACACATTGCCCACCACGTGCTGGAAGGCGCACGCTCCGTGCCGGGCGTGCTCGCCGAACTGGTCCGCGCCGAAGACCTGGCGCAGGCACCCGACCACTTGCTGCGCTACGACGGCGTCATCCTGGGTTCGCCCACCTACCTGGGCGGGGTTTCCGGGCCGTTCAAGACCTTCATGGATGCCACGGGCCGCCTGTGGAAGACGCAGCAGCTCAAGAACAAGCTGGCGGCGGGCTTTACCGTGTCGTCGCTGCCGGCGGGCGACAAGCAGTCCACGCTGATGTCGATTTGGGTGTTTGCCATGCAGCACGGCATGGTGTGGGTGGGCAACCCCATCCTGCCCGAGCAACACGCCGGGGTGCCGTATGACGAGGCGGCCAACCGCCTCGGCTCCTGGTCGGGCCTGATGGCGCAGGCAGGCCACGGGGCGGCCGCCGATGCCTTTGTACCCGGCGACACCAAGACCGCCCGCATGTTTGGCCAGCACTTTGCCGAGACGCTGCAACGCCTGAGCGGTGTGGGCGCACGCCAGCCTGGCGAGGAGGTTGCAGCATGATCCCCGCCCGCTATGGACCGGTGCTGTTCAGCTTGATCTTGTCGGGTGTGATGTCGCTGCTGGTGTCGGGCATCTCCACCTTTCGCGCGCTGCAGCCGCAGCAGGACTTTGTGAGCCTCTGGGCGGGCGCGTGGCTGACCGGGTGGCTGTTTGCCTTTCCGGCGGTAATGCTGGCAGCGCCACTGGCCCGCAAGGCGGTGGCGCTGCTCACGGCCAGGGGCTGACCCCACAGGCTCGGTGTACCGCGCCGCTCACGCCCGCTCGTACCAGCCCTTGCTGCGGTTGACGATGTGCACCACCAGCAGCATCACCGGCACCTCGATCAGCACGCCCACCACAGTGGCCAGCGCGGCGCCCGAGTGAAAGCCGAACAGGCTGATGGCAGCCGCCACCGCCAGCTCGAAAAAGTTGGAGGCGCCGATCAGTGCCGATGGGCAGGCCACGCTGTGCTTCTCCCCCACCGCGCGGTTGAGCCAGTAGGCCAGCCCCGCGTTGAAAAACACCTGGATCAGGATGGGCACGGCCAGCAGCGCAATCACCAGTGGCTGCTGCAGGATGGCCTGGCCCTGGAACGCAAACAGCAGCACCAGCGTGGCCAGCAATGCGGCGATGGACCAGGGCCCCATGCGCGCCATGACGGCATCGAACACCGCCTGCCCCTTGGCCAGCAGCGACCGGCGCAGCCATTGGGCCAACACCACCGGGATCACGATGTAGAGCACCACCGAGGTCAGCAAGGTGTCCCACGGCACAGTGATGGCCGAGATGCCCAGCAAGAACGCCACCAGCGGCGCAAATGCAACCACCATGATGCTGTCGTTCAGCGCCACCTGCGACAGCGTGAACAGCGGGTCGCCGCCCGTGAGGCGGCTCCACACGAACACCATGGCCGTGCAAGGCGCAGCCGCCAGCAGGATGAGGCCTGCGATGTAGCTGTCCAGCTGGTCCGCAGGCAGGTACGGCGCAAACCAATGGCGGATGAACAGCCAGCCCAGCAGCGCCATCGAAAACGGCTTGACCAGCCAGTTCACCACCAGCGTCACGCCGATGCCCCGGGCATGCTTGCGCACTTCGCCCAACGCGCCGAAGTCCACCTTCACCAGCATGGGGATCACCATCACCCAGATCAGCAGACCCACGGGCAGGTTGACCTTGGCGATCTCCATGCGGCCCACCGCCTGAAACACTGAGGGGACGAATTGCCCGAGCGCAATGCCCACCACGATGCACAACAGCACCCACACGGAGAGGTAGCGCTCGAACACGCTCATGGGGGCCGGGACGGCGGCTCCGGCCGGGTTGCACTGCACCGTCATGGCGTGGCGGCGGCACGCGACAGTTCGCGCGCGGTGTGCTGCAGCAGGGTCTTTTCGAGCTTGTCGGCAGGCAGGTTGATGAGCAGCTCCAACCGCTGGTGGATGGCATGCAAGGTCTTGCGGAAAGCCTCGCGCTTTTCATCGTCCGTGCCGTCCCCTGCGGACGGGTCGGCGTAGCCCCAGTGCGCAGTGGCCGGGTGGCCGGGCCAGATGGGGCAGACCTCGCCGGCCGCGTTGTCGCAGACGGTGATGATGAGGTCCATCATGGGTGCGCCCGGGGCGGCAAACTCGTCCCAGCTTTTGCTGCGCAGGCCTTCGGTCGAGATGCCAGCGGCACGCAGCACCTCCAGGCCCAGCGGATTGGGTTGCTGGTTGTCGCGCGGGCTGCTGCCCGCCGAGTACGCGTGGAACCGGCCTGGGGCCATGTCGTTGAGCAAGGCCTCGGCCAGGATGCTGCGGGCCGAGTTGTGGGTGCAAAGAAAAAGAACGTTCAAAGCGGTCATGCGGCGCTCTCAGCAGCAGCTGGTTTTGGCGGTTGTGGCAGTGGCCGGGCCGCAGCACGCCGCCCGAAGGGCCGCAGGCGCAGGGGCTGCCACCGCCGCTGGCGCGCAGCAGGCGCCCGCAGATGAAGACGGTGTGGCCTCGTTGAAGACGGGGATGTCGCCCAGGGTGTGAAAGTGCTCCCATGCAATGCCCTGCGGGTCGGTCACCCAGTGCTTTTCGCTGCGGGCGTAGCAGCAGGTGGTGTTGCCCTCGTCGAGCAAGGCCATGTCGGCGGCCTCGGCACGCGCCTTCAGTTCGGCCAGCTCCTGAGCGTCGTCGGTCTGCATGCCAAAGTGGTCCAGGCCTGGCTTGGCGCCGCGCGTGGAGATGGCGAAGTTGACGCGCGGGTCCTCCAGCATCCACTTGGCATAGTCCGCCTCCACCCGCGCGGGGGCGGCAGCAAACAGCTTGGAATAGAAGGCGATGCTTTGGGCCAGATCATCGACATGCACATGGGCGTGGAAGCGTTTCATGGGGTTCTCCTTGGGGGTAGTGGACAGAGACGGTCAGCAATGGCAGGACGCGGCCGCGTCGGCAGGCGCGCAGCCCTGGCCTTCGCAGCAGTTTTCAGTGAGGTAGGCCAGCAGCGCATTCATGGTGTCGAACCCGGCGCGGTAGATCAGGTTGCGGCCCTGTCGCTCCTGACTGATGAGCCCGGCATGCGACAGCTCCTTGAGGTGAAAGGACAGGGTGTTGGGCGCCACCTCCAGCTGGGCGGCCAGATCACCGGGGGTCAGCCCCGCAGGGCCCGCCACCACCAGCGCACGAAAGACCCGCAAGCGGACCTCCTGGGCCAGGGCTGCGAGGGCACGGACAACATCGGTTTCTTGCATAGATCGATAATACAACGATTATTGAATTATTGGAAATGGTATCCAAAAAATCACTGGAAACCCACGCCCTTCCCAGATGGCAGCCGATCGCCCGGGAGCACGCACCCGCCACAGGCTGTTACGCGTCGGCCCCGCCCCACGGTCGTATGATGACCCGCATACAAAAAAGGGCGGGAGCACGTGGACGATTTGGTTTCAATCTGGCAGGGCGCCATGCAGGTGTTTGTGGTGGGGTTTCCGCCACTGCTGCAGAGCCTGCTGTTCTGGGTCTTTGCGGCACTGGTCGTGCACGTGTGCCAGCAGTTGGTGGAGCACACCGCGTATTCCGTGGACCCGTCCAGCCGCCGCATCAGTGCATCGCACGCAGCCCTGTGCATTGGCTCCATCGTGTGGGCGCTGGATGTGGTGGGCCTGTTCCTGTACAACGAGCTGTCGCACCATGTGCTGGAGCTGGTGCCCGCGCTCAGCGGCCTGGTCATCATGGTGGTGAGTGCGCGGCTCACCATCCCCACCCTCAGCACCGGCGCCAGCAAACGCCGCATTGCGCTGGCCAGCTTGTGGCTGGCGATGGGCACGCTGGCAGGGCACTTCACCATCACCAGCAGCCACGTGCAGAGTTTCGGGCAGATCAACCTGCCGGCCACTGTGCTATCGCTGGGCATTGCCACCGGCATTTCGTGCTACTGCGCCATCCGCCATCGCGCCGCCAAGCTGAGCGTGCTCACCCCCCGCTATCGGGCCCAGAACTGGGCAGACAAGCTGCTGTGCGGCAGCGCGATCCTGGTACTGCACTGGCTGTTGGTCAACACCTTTCCCATGCACCAGGGCAACCACGATGCGGCGTCCGATGGCGCTGCCTTGCTCGTTGTGATGCTGGTGTTTGCGATGGCGGTGGCCATGGAGCATCTGAGCAACCTGCGCTCGGACGCGGGGCGACAGCAGCTGCTGCGGCGCGGGTTGTCGATGATGCGCACCTCGGCATTGGCCCACAACGCCCACAGCGATATCCAACAGTCGCTGATTGCCGACCACCTGGACCGCCTGCTGCATCCCGACAACCTGGCCCTGCATTTCCAGCCCATCATCCACACCCAGCGCAGCGGGGTGCAGCTGGAGGCACTGCTGCGCCTGACCGACACCACCCTGGGCCGCATCAACCCTGAAACCTTCTTGCTGGTGTGCGAGCTGCAGGGCAAGACGGCGGAGGTGGACCGCATGATTGTGTGCAATGCGCTCGACCATCTGTGCCACTGGCGAGCGCAGGGGATGGACGCAGTGTCGATCAGCGTCAATGTGGCACCGGTCACGCTGATGCACGAGAGCTTTGCGCCCTGGCTGGGCCTGCAGCTGGCGCAGCGCGGCCTGCCCCCGCGCACCCTGAAGCTCGAAATGACCGAGCATGCCGTCATTGCGCTGGGCCCCCAGATGGTGGCGGCCATCAGCGCGCTGAGCGCCCTGGGCGTGGCCGTGCTGATGGACGACTTTGGCGCCGGTTATTCGTCGCTGGGCATGCTGGCGGAGCTCCCTATTGCGGGCATCAAGTGCGACCGCCTGTTCGTGCGCCAATTGCCGCAAGACCGCCGACGCCAGAAGCTGCTGCGGCACATCTGCGCGCTGGCGCGGGACCTGGGCCTGTCGGTGGTGGTCGAGGGGGTAGAGACGCCGGAGGAGCTGCGGGCCCTGGCCGCCGCCGGGCTACACCACATCCAGGGCTACCTGGTCAGCCGCCCCATTGCAGCGCCTGACGTACCCACCTGGCACCGCACGCAACTGCAGTCGCAGCGTGCCGCCCTGCAGGCCTTGCTGCACACGCCGGGCAGTGGCGGGGGCAGCGATACCTCCTTTGTGCCCACGCAGCCCAGCATGCATTGGGCCTCGGGCGCATGACCGCCATGGCTGCATTCAAAACCCTGGTCCTGGGCGGCTACGGCAACTTTGGGGCGCGCATCTGCCGCGCGCTGGTGAGCGACGAGGCCACACGCCACAACATGGCCCTGCTGGTGGCAGGCCGGGACGCATTGCAAGCGAAGGCCCTGGCCGCCGCGCTCGGCCACGGTGCCCAGGGCGTGGCGCTGGACCACCAGGCGCCCGGCCTGGCCGCCACCTTGCGCGAGTGGGGTGTGGGTCTGGTGATCCATACGGCGGGCCCTTTTCAGGCACAGGCCTACAACGTGGCCCAGGCGGCGGCCGAGGCGGGCGCGCACTACATCGACCTGGCCGACGGCCGCCGGTTTGTGTGCGACTTTCCCGCCGCCATGCAGGCTACCTTCACTGCCGCCGGGCGTACGGCCATCGCGGGTGCCAGCACGGTGCCCGCGCTGTCCTCCGCCGTCATCGACCACCTGTGCGCGGGCTGGCAGCGCATTGACAGCATCGACATCTGCATTGCCCCTGCGCAACGGGCGCCCCGGGGCCAGGCCACGCTGGCGGCGGTGCTGAGCTACTGCGGCCTGTCCATTGACGTGTGGGACGGTGGCCGGTGGCAGCCGCACAGCGGCTGGGCGCGGCCCAGCCCCGTCCAGTTCCAGCGGCTGCGCCCTCGCCTGGGGGCGGTCTGCGACATCCCGGACCTGGAGATCTTTCCCACCCACTACCGGGCCCACGATCGCGTCACCTTCCGCGCGGCCCTGGAGGTCGGCTTGGCGCAAAGAGCCTTTGCGACCCTGGCCGCGCTGCGCCGCTGGGGCGTACTGGCCCACCCCGAAAAGCTGGCCTGGCTGATGCACCACGCAGGCGGCGCGCTGGACTTTCTGGGCACGCCGCTGGGCGGCATGGTGGTGCGTGTGGCGGGCGCGGATGCGCAAGGCCAGCCCCGGCGCCGCGCATGGCACATTGCGGCCGATAACGACCATGGCCCCGAGATTCCCTGCATGGCCGCCATCCTGCTGGCCCGCCAGCTCGCAGCCGGGCAGCCGCTGCCCGCCGGGGCGCACACCAGCACCAGCCTGCTGCCCCTGGAGGTCTTTGCGCCCGAGTTTGCGAAGTGGGGCATGGTGACCGATGTGGTGGAGGAATGAGCCCATGGCCCACCGGAAATTGACCTTCCCCATGCCAGCGCGTGCCGACATTGTTTTTGATGCCTTCCACTACCACGAGTGGCGGTGCCAGTGGGATTCGCTGGTGCGCCGCACCAGCGTGGAAAGCGGTGCGCCTTGCCCCAGTGTGGGCGCCACCACCGAGAACCTGGGCGCCGGCGCGTTGCGGGCGCTGTCCATGCGCACGCAGTTCGTCAGCTATGACCGCCCTGTGGTCGCGGCTGCGGCCATGGTCGGCCGGTCGTTTCCCTTCACCCAGTGGGCAGCCTCCATGCGCCACCAGGAGCAAGGCCCCCACCAGTCCCTGCTGATCTACACCTATACCTTTCAAGTAGGCCCGGCAGCCTTCCGGGCGGTCATGGAGCCTGTGGTGGACTGGGTCTTTGTCCGCAAGACGCGCCGGCGGTTCCAGCGCCTGGCGCAGTTCCTGGCGGTCCGTGCTGCCGACATTGCAGCTTGGCAACAGGCGCAGGGCCCTGCGCCCTCTGCCGCGCAGAAGGCCAGCCCATGAACCGCGCGTCAGCCCAACTGCTGCGCGCCAGCCTCGTGATCGTCTGGCTGGCCACCGCCGTGGTCAGCGTGTGGGAGCTGCACGGCCAAAGCCGCGAGCTGCTGGCGGGCCTGCCCACAGCGTGGACCGAGGGCAACACATCGTGGCTGCCCACCGCCATCATCCTGGCCGGGGCGGCTGCCGATGCGGTGCTGGGGCTGTGGCTGGCGCTCCGCCCCGGCCGCAAGGCGTATGGAGCGGCCCTGATGGTGATGCTGGCCATGACACTGCTGGCCACGGCCATACACCCTGCATGGTGGCTGCACCCCTTCGGACCTCTGACCAAAAACCTGCCGATTGCCGCCATCCTGTGGGTGCTGCTGCAAGACGAGGCCACTTCATTGCAAAAGCCATGAGCCTGTACCTCACCCTCAAATGGCTGCACATCATCTCCAGCGTGCTGCTGGTGGGCACCGGGCTGGGCTCTGCGTTCTACATGTTCTTTACCAACCGCAGCGGCAATGTGCAGGCACAGGCGGTGGTCACGCGCCTGGTGGTGCGGGCGGACTGGTGGTTCACCACGCCCACGGTGTTCCTCCAGCCCGCCACGGGGCTCGCCATGGCTGCGATGGCAGGCCTGCCCTGGAGCACGCCGTGGCTCGCGGTATCCATTGCGCTGTACCTGGTGGCCGGGGCCTGCTGGCTGCCCGTGGTGTGGCTGCAGCTGCGCATGCGCGATATGGCGGTAGAGGCGGCACAGGCGCCCCTGGGCGATGGCGTGCTGCCCCCGCTGTACTGGCGCTACGCCCGCTGGTGGGAGGCGCTGGGCTACCCGGCCTTTGTGGCCATGGCCGTGGTGTTCTACCTGATGGTGAACAAACCCGCCCTGAACTTCTGAACCTATCATCGCCCCATGCTGATCGAGACCCTGGACACTGCCCGCGACCTGGGGCGCCTGAAGGAAATCCTGGGCGTGATGGTGCGCCACGGGTTTGGCGACACCGTGCGCCGCCTGGGCCTGGCCGACCGGCTGGAGCGCGCGGGCCAGGCACTGAACTGGACCCACGCAGCAGACCTGGCCCGCGTGGAGCCGCCCGTGCAGGTGCGCCTGGCGCTCGAAGAGCTGGGCCCCGCGTTCGTCAAGTTTGGCCAGATCCTCGCGGGCCGGGCCGACCTGTTTGGCCCGGAGTGGATTGCAGAATTCGAGAAACTGCACAGCCAGGTGCCCGCTGTGCCCATCGATGCGCTGCGCCCGCAACTGCGCGAAGACCTGGGCGCCGAACCCGAAGCCGTTTTTGCCTGGTTTGACACCACGCCGCTGGCCGCCGCATCGATTGCGCAAGTGCACCGCGCACGCCTGCAGGACGGCAGCGAAGTCATCGTCAAGATCCGCCGCCCCGGCATCGCCGACACCATCCAGGCCGACCTGCGCCTGCTGCAGCGCCTGGCCGCGCTGGCCGAGGCAGAGCTGCCAGCGCTCAAGCCCTACCGGCCCCAGCAACTGGTGCGCGAGTTCGCGCGCTCGTTGCGCCGCGAGCTGGACCTGGCCGGCGAATGCCGCCAGGCCGAACGCATTGCCACCAACATGGCCGCACTGCCTCACATCGTGATCCCGCGCGTGCACTGGGCCTACACGCGCGAGCGCATCAACGTGCAGGACTTCATCGACGGCACACCCGGCGGCGCCCTGGCCGCGCTGACGCCCGAGGCCGGTTTTGACCGCACGGTGCTGGCGCAGCGCGGCGCGCAGGCGGTACTTCAGATGATCGTCAAGGACGGCGTTTTCCACGCCGACCCGCACCCGGGCAACGTGTTCTACCTGCCGGGCAACCGCATTGCCTTCATCGACTTTGGCATGGTAGGCCGCCTGTCGCAGCGCCGGCGCGACGAGTTGCTGCAGCTGCTGCTGGGCCTGGTGGAGCACCAGCCCCAGGCCGTGGCCGATGTGCTGCTGGACTGGACGGGCGACGCGCAGGGCCTGAACCTGGGCCAGCTCGAAACCGAGATCGAGGCCTTTGTGGACCAGTACCACGGCGTGCCCCTGGCGCAGCTGAGCCTGGGACAGATGCTGGCCGACGTGACGGCCATCCTGCGTGAACACCACCTGGGCCTGCCGTCCGATCTGGCGCTG
The DNA here is from genome assembly GCF_059423685.1 of Acidovorax sp. GW460-11-11-14-LB4. NCBI lineage: Bacteria > Pseudomonadati > Pseudomonadota > Betaproteobacteria > Burkholderiales > Comamonadaceae > Acidovorax > Acidovorax sp. GW460-11-11-14-LB4. The sequence goes on from NZ_JBWKYJ010000022.1 coordinate 43,859, forward strand.
CTGATCAAGGCCTTCATCTCGCTCGAAGGCATTGGCCGCAACCTCGACCCGGACTTCCACATGGCGACCGAAGCCCTGCCGCTGCTCAAGCAGGTGGTGCGCGCACGCTACGAGCCCAAGGTGCTGGCCGGGCGGGCCTGGAGCACCTTGCGGCGCGCGCTGGCCACGGTGGAGCAGTTGCCGGACGACATCGGGCGGCTGCTGCGCAACGCGCGGCGCGGGCACCTGCAGGTGGGCATCGATCTGGCGCACCTCAAGCGTGTGGGCGACCAGATCGACCGGTCAGCCAACCGTTTGGCAATGGCGCTGGTGATTGCGGCGCTGATCATCGGCTCGTCCATCGTGATGACCGTGAAAGGCGGGCCCACGCTGTTCGGCCTGCCAGCGTTTGGCTTCCTCGGTTTCTTTGGTGCGGTGGTGTGTGGCCTGTGGCTGGTGCGGGCCATCTGGCGCAGCAGCCACCACCGCGATGATGACTGAACGCTGCATACCACCGGTTTAAAAAGCACACGCCGCGCTACCCCACCAGGCAGACAGACGCGGCGCGTGCACACACTCGCAGCCAGACGGCCGCCCGCGTTCAGGGCAGCCCAAACCCCAACCGTTGCAATACCGCCTGAGCAGGCGGTTGGCGCAGCGCACTGGCAAATGCCTGGGCCGCAGCGGGCGCATCTGAACGCACAGTCAGGCCGTAGGCGGCGCCCACCTGCAGTGCGGTCGGCAGCTGCACCACGCGCAGGCGCGGCACCTCGGCCTGGGCGGCCACTGCGTTGGTGCAGTAGGTCAAAAACACATCGGCCTGGCGCTGGTCCATCACCCAGGCATAGGTGCCCCGGCCCGCAGGCGGCTTGGGCGAATCCGCACCGCCGGTGAGTTTCAGGGCCTTGGCGTCCAGCTGGGCATACGCACCCGGCTGAACCTTGTCGGCCTGGCGGAACAGCGCCCACGCGTAGTCGCCCGACGGGTCGGCCTTGGGCGTGGACGTGCCCACGCGCACGTCACTGCGCAGCAAGGTGGCCAGCAAGGTGTCGGGGGTGGCGCTGATCTGTTCGCTGGTCAGCGCACACAGCGCGTTGCGCGTGAACACCACGGGCGCCTGCCAGCCGCCCCGGGCCGCCAGGTGCTGTGGGTGGTCGGTGTCGGCCGAGGCAAAGACCTGTGCGGGCTCGCCCTTCTCGATGCGCTCGCGCAGCAGGCCCGAGGCGCCAAAGGTCAGCGCCACCTTCTGGCCGGTGCGGGCCTCTTGGTCGCGCGCGATCTCGGTGAACGCTTCGCGCAGGCTGCCAGCGGCATACACCTGCACGGGGGCAGCGTCAGCCATGGGCGCCTGGGCGGGCGCGGCCACACAACCGGCCACGGCCCAGGCCAGCCCGGCGGCGGCAGCGGCTACCGCCGCGGGTGAACGGTTTGCCATGGAGACCGCTCACTGCGCTGCGTTCGGGAAGAACAGCTGCTCGCCACCGATCTTGTAGCCCGCAATGGCCTGCTGGCCGGCGGGAGACACCACCCAGTCCACAAACTTCTGCGCGTCTTGTGTCTTCACATGCGGGTGCTTGGCGGGGTTCACGACCATCACGCCGTATTGGTTGAAGAGCTTGGTGTCGCCCTCGACCAGAACGGCCAGGTCCGCGCGGTTCTTGAAGTTGAGCCAGGTGCCACGGTCGGCCAGCACATAGGCGCCGCTTGACGCCGCGATGTTGAGCGCTGGCCCCATGCCGCAGCCACATTCCTTGTAGCCGCTGCTTTTTGAGGTATTTGCAGCCTCGGCACCGGCCAGCTTCCAGTAGCGCAGCTCGGCCGCGTGGGTGCCGCTCTTGTCGCCGCGCGAGATGAAGTTGCCATTGGCGGCAGAGAGCTTCTGCAGCGCTTGCACGATGTCCTTGCCTTTGGTGCCCACCGGGTCGTTCTTGGGGCCGATGAGGATGAAGTCGTTGTACATCACGGGGTAGCGCTTCACGCCCCAACCATCGGCCACAAACTTTTCTTCGGCCACCTGGTCGTGCACGAATAGCACGTCCGCGTCGCCCCGGCGTGCCATATCGAGCGCCTGCCCCGTGCCCAGCGCCACCACTTTGATGTCCAGGCCGCTGGCCTTCTTGAACTCTGGCAGCAGGTAGCCAAACAGGCCCGACTGCTCGGTGGAGGTGGTGGATGCCATGGTGATGCTCTGCGCAAACGCTGAACCCGACGCTACCAAAACAATAGCTGCCAGCGCTTTGGACACTAGCGCTCCCGCGCGAAAAGTCTTGAAATCCGTCATACCAGCTCTCCTTTGACAAACAATCGGGCGGCCTCCGGCAATGGGCCATTGAAAAAGTCATGCACCGGCAAGTCCGCCACCAGACGGCCGTGCTCCATGTAGATCACGCGGCTGGCCAGGCGCTTGACCTGGCCCAGGTTGTGGCTGCTGAACACCATGGTCACGGGGTGCGCAGGACCAGCAGCGCCATGGCTGGCCGCAAAGTCGGCCATCAGGGCCTCGACCTCGCGCTTGGCATGGGGGTCGAGGCTGGCGGTGGGCTCATCGAGCAGCAGCACATCGGGCCGCAGGGCCCATGCACGGGCCAGCGCCACACGCTGCTGCTGGCCGCCCGACAGGGTGCGCGCGTTCTGCGCTGCAATGCCCTGCAGGCCCACCCGCTGCAAGGCCGTCAGGGCCAGCGGGCGCGCATCGCGCCAGCGGGTGCCGCGCAGCCACAGGGCCAGGGCCACGTTGTTCTGGGCACTGGTGCGCAGCATGTGCGGGCGCTGGAACAGCATGGCCTGGCGCAGCGACGCATCGCATTGCAGGCCGCCCCCATGCGTGTCGGCCAGGCCATGCAGCACGCGCAGCAAGGTGCTCTTGCCACTGCCGTTGGCGCCCACCAGCGCCACGCGCTCGCCGGGTGCGATGCGCAGCGTGACCTGGTCCAGCGCCTGCACGCGGCCGTAGCGCACAGTCACCTGCCGCAGGTCCACCCAGGGGGTTGGCAAAGGCCCGCTCATGCAGCCACTCCCACCGGCGTGCTGGAGGCCGAGCCATCCACCCGCTCGCGCCAGCGCCTCAGCAACGCAATCAGCACATTGAGCGCCAGCACCACGGCCAGCAGGATCATGCCCAGCGCCAGTGCCAGCGGCAGGTCGCCCTTGCTGGTCTCCAGCGCGATGGCGGTGGTCATCACGCGCGTGAAGCCGTCGATGTTGCCACCCACGATCATCACGGCGCCGACCTCGGAGATCGCGCGGCCAAACGATGCCAGCAGCACGGTGAGCAGCGCATACCGCTCGTCCCACGCCAGCAGCAGGCTGCGCAGCAGCGGGCCGGCGCCCATGGAGCGCAGCTGCTCGCCATGCGCGCGCTCGGCGTCTTCCACCGTCTGGCGCGTGAGCGCGGTGACCACCGGCAGCACCAAGATAGCCTGCGCCAGCACCATGGCCTTGAAGCTGAACAGCCAGCCCAGCGACCCCAGCGGCCCGCTGCGCGAGAGCACCAGGTACACCACCAGCCCCACCACCACCGAAGGCACGGCCAGCAAGGTGTTGAGCACCGCCAGTACGGCGCCACGGCCAGTGAAGCGGGCCACGCCTAGCCAGGCGCCCAGCACCAGGCCCACCCCGCAGGCCATCAGACAGGCGGTGGCGCTGACAGACAAGGAGCGGCCCACGATGGTCCAGAGGACAGGGTCGGACGAGAGGGTGAGTTCAAGCGCTGTGCTCGCGCTTTCGGTGAGGGTGGACATGGGCCAGGGGATCGGTTTGGGCTATCGTAGGCACCCATCCAATATCCAGCGATATGAACTCCCGTGCATAGGGTCCAACTTCACTACACACTCAGCCGCGACGCGGGCACTGCGCTCATCCGCAATCCATTGCCCGAGCTGTTGCAGGCCGTAGCCGAGCGTGGCTCCATCTCGGGCGCTGCGCGCGCGCTGGACCTGTCCTACCGCCATGTCTGGGGCGCCCTCAAACGCTGGGAAGACCAGCTGGGCGGCGAATTGATCATCTGGGGCAAGGGCCAGTCAGCGCAACTCAGCGAGTTTGGCAGCAAGCTGCTATGGGCCGAACGCCAGGCCCAGGCCCGCCTGGCGCCCCAGATTGCCGCGCTACACGCCGACCTGGAGCGCGCGTTTGCCGTGGCCTTCGACCCCAACGCCCATGTGCTCACCCTCTATGCCAGCCACGACGACGCACTGGCTGCGCTGCGCGCCCATGCTGCCACGCAGACCGATGTGGGGGCGCTGCACCTCGACATCCGGTTCACTGGCAGCGTGGACGCCATCCGTGCGCTGAACGAGGGGCGGTGCACCCTGGCGGGTTTTCACACCGTGGCCGACGCGGCCGCGCAGTCGCTCACCGCGCGCACCTACCAGCCACTGCTACAGCCCGGGCTGCACAAGATCATTGGCTTCGCACAGCGCACCCAAGGGCTCATCGTGGCCCCCGGCAATCCGCTGGGTCTGCACAGCCTGGCCGATGTGGCCCGCACCGGCGCCCGCTTCATCAACCGGCCGCTGGGCTCGGGCACGCGGGTGCTGCTGGACGACCTGCTGGCCCAGGCCAGCATGGACCCAGAGAGCATCGTGGGCTACGCGCTCAACGAGCCCTCCCACACCGCCATCGCCCAGGCCGTGGCTGCAGGGGCTGCCGATGTGGGCATGGGCATCGAGCTGGCGGCCCGCGCGCGCGGGCTGGAGTTTGTCCCCCTGGTGCACGAGCGCTACCACCTGGCATGCCTGAAAGCCAGCCTGGACCAGCCCGCCACGCTGGCACTGCGCACCCTCTTGCAAACACCTGAATGGCTGGCACACATGACCACGCTGCCGGGTTACACCGCCTGGCACTGCGGCGAGGTGCAGGCCATGAGCACCGTGCTGCCGTGGTGGCAATTTGCGCGGAAAAAGCGTGCTTCCACGCCTAGGAAGAAACCCTAATTGCTGCAGTTTTGATAGCTGAAGAATGAGCAGCTGCTGCGGGATAACACCGTCACGCTGCTGTCAGACTCCGCCTACAGTGCTCCGTAGAATCGCGCCGTCGTCAAAGTGTGCCCTGCCGCAGCGCCTACCCGCGCGGGGCCCGGGCATCTCGCACACACAGCCTTTTTATTGGAGACACCATGCAGGCTCTATTGAAGTTATCAAGAGGGATCGACTGGATTAACACCCAGGTCGGCAAGTACGTGGTCTGGCTGATCCTGGCCTCCACGGTCATCAGCGGCGTGAACGCCGTGGTGCGCAAGGCGTTCAACATCAGCTCCAACGCCTTCCTGGAAGTGCAGTGGTACCTGTTCGCTGCGTCGTTCCTGTTGGCAGCTGGCTACACGCTGCTGCAAGGCGAGCACGTGAAGGTCGATGTGATCTCGAGCCGCTTTTCCAAGCGCACGCAGATCTGGATCGACGTGTTCGGCTACATCGTCTTTCTCACCCCCATGTGCCTGGCTGTGCTCTGGTATGGGGTTCCGTTCTTCACGCGCGCACTGGCGTCGGGCGAAATGTCCAACAACGCAGGTGGCCTGATCCGCTGGCCCGTGTACCTGATGATGCCCCTGGGCTTCACGCTGCTGTGGCTGCAAGGCATTTCTGAACTCATCAAGCGCCTGGGCTTCCTGCAAGGCCTGATCGAAGATCCGACGGTCAAGAAGGTCGAAAAGACGGCCGAGGAAGAACTGGCTGAATCCATCCGCAACCTGGCCGAAGCCGCCAAGGGCAACGGCAAGAACAAGGCCGAGGCTCACTGAGCGGCCCTACCAAGCGGAGCACACACCATGGAATTTTTGACCCATAACCTCGCCCCCATCATGTTCGCGGGGCTCATCTGCTTCTTGCTGGTGGGCTTCCCGGTCGCATTCAGTCTGGGCGCCTGTGGACTTTTCTTCGCCTTCATCGGCATTGAATTGAACGTACTTCCCGAAGCGCTGCTGCAAGCCGTGCCGCTGCGCATCTTCGGTATCATGCAGAACGACACCCTGCTGGCCATTCCGTTCTTCACGCTCATGGGGCTCATATTGGAGCGAAGCGGGATGGCGGAAGACCTGCTGGACACCATTGGCCAGCTGTTTGGCCCCATCCGGGGTGGCTTGGCGCTGGCCGTGATCTTTGTGGGAGCGCTGCTGGCAGCCACCACGGGCGTGGTGGCCGCGTCGGTGATATCGATGGGCCTGATCTCGCTGCCCATCATGCTGCGCTATGGCTATGACCGCCGACTGGCTGCGGGCGTGATTGCCGCGTCCGGAACCCTGGCACAGATCATTCCGCCGTCGCTGGTGCTGATCATCATTGCCGACCAGATGGGCCGCAGCGTGGGCGACATGTACAAGGGCGCCTTCCTGCCCGGCCTGATGCTCACCGGCTTCTATGCGCTGTACGTCATCCTGCTGGCAATCTTCAAGCCCCAATGGGTGCCTGCGATCCCGCCCGAAGCCCGTACGCTGCGCGACGACAACGGCAAGAGCGGTGTGACCTCCCTGCTGGTGCTGACCGGCATCTGCGTGGCAGCCTCGATGTATGTGGCCAAGAACATGCCCGCCCTGCACACCTGGTGGTCGGGTGAGGCGGTGGAACGCGTGGCGCTGGATGAAACCATCGTGGTGGCCATGTGCTTTGGCGTGGCCCTGGCCTTCGTGGTCGCCAGCATCAACAAGATCACCCGCCTGGGCCTGCTGTCCAAGGCTGCGGAACGCGTGACGTTCGTGCTGATCCCCCCGCTGCTGCTGATCTTCCTGGTGCTGGGCACCATCTTCCTGGGCGTTGCTACCCCCACCGAAGGCGGCGCCATGGGCGCACTGGGCGCGGGCATCATGGCCATCATCCGTGGCCGTCTGAGCTTCTCGCTGCTCAAGCAGGCCGTAACCACCACCACCAAGCTGTCGTGTTTTGTGGTGTTCATCCTGGTGGGCGCGACCATGTTCGGCCTGACCTTCCAGGGCGTGGACGGCCCGCTGTGGGTAGAACACCTGCTGACCGGCCTGCCCGGTGGCCAGCTGGGCTTCCTGATCGTCGTGAACATCATGGTGTTCTTCCTGGCGTTTTTCCTGGACTTCTTTGAGCTGTCCTTCATCGTGGTGCCTCTGCTGGCCCCGGTGGCCAACAAGCTGGGCATCGACCTGATCTGGTTCGGGGTGCTGCTGGCCGTGAACATGCAGACCTCGTTCATGCACCCACCGTTCGGCTTCGCGCTGTTCTACCTGCGCAGCGTGGCCCCGGCGAAGGAGTACCTCGACAAGGTCACCAAGAAGATGATTGCGCCGGTGACCACGCCGCAGATCTACTGGGGTGCCATCCCGTTCCTGATCATCCAGTTGATGATGGTGGGCCTGATCATCGCCTTCCCTGGCATCGTCTCCAGCGGCCTGGACAAAGAAGAGGTCTACGACCTGGACAAGGTCCGCATGGAAATGGAAGCCACCATACCCGACGCGGCCGGAGCCCCCGAGGCCACCGACCCCACCGCAGGCATGGAAGGCGCTGGAGCTGCCCCTGGCGATACTGCGGCCCCCGCTGCAGACGACCCGCTCAAGGCCCTGCAAGACTCGATGGCCAACGAGAAGAAGTGATCCGAACCGCACAGGGCTGTTGACCAGCCCCTGAAGCAACCATAGCCCCGGCAGATGTCATCTGCCGGGGCTTTTTTCATGGACCTATGGCGTGCAGAGCGTGCTCAAAGACAGGACCGTCAACGAACGGCTCGACGTCGCCGTCCCCAAAACCCAAGGACCCACAGCAAAACGACCGCCACGCGTTGAGACATTGGCTTCTTCGCGCCACTTAACCCGCTGGCAAGCGTCTGCCTGTGGCGCTAAACGGACTTTGCACACCACGGGAAGCGATGGCCTCAACCCCCCTTGGTATCCCATCAGAAACGTTTGCACCGAGGGATCACGCAGACCTGCCGATCACATCAACAAGGGCGACACCTTGAGCGCCAGCCGACCGAACATCGCCGGGCATCCCGGCGGCATCATCTGCCCCGCAGTACGGCGGGGCCGAGAACCCCACCCCATACCATCCACCAGACGCAAAAAAACCCGCCAGGCGAACCAGGCGGGTTTTCTGATCGACATGCCCTGCGGCTTGCGCCGCAGCCGGGCTATCAGATCTTCTGTGCAGACATGAAGGTGTCGTAGCGGGCTTCTGCAAAGCGGAACCAGAGGATCTGGTCGCGCTGGAAGGCACGCATGTCGGCGTAAATCTTCTTCCATTCGGGGCTCTTGGCGTCGTTCTCGGCGAACACTTCCATCGAAGCCTTGAACGAAGCGTCCATCACAGCTTGCGAGAAAGGCAGCACCTTGGTCTTGGCTGCCACGAGCTGCTTCAGGGCCGTGGGGTTCAGCGCGTCGTACTTGGCCAGCATGTCCACATGGGCCACGTTGGTTGCGGCTTCGATGATGGCCTTGTTCTCAGCCGACAGGCCGTCAAACGCCTTCTGGTTGACGAAGAAGTCCACTTCAGGACCGCCTTCCCACCAGCCGGGGTAGTAGTAGAACGGAGCGACCTTGTTGAAGCCCAGCTTCTGGTCGTCGTAAGGACCCACCCACTCGGCAGCGTCCAGCGTGCCCTTTTCGAGGGCTTGGTAGATTTCGCCGCCAGGGATGCTCTGGGGCACTGCACCCAGCTTCTGCATCACTTCACCGATCAGGCCGCCGCCCAGGCGCATCTTCATGCCCTTGAAGTCGGCAGGCGACTTGATTTCCTTGCGGAACCAGCCACCCATCTGCGTGCCGGTGTTGCCACCTGCAAAGCTGATCATGTTGAAGCCGCCGTAGAACTCGTTCATGAGCTTGCGGCCATTGCCGTGCAACATCCAGGCGTTCATCTGGCGGGCATTGAAGCCGAAAGGCACTGCCGAGCCCAGCGCGAAGGCGGGGTTCTTGCCGTAGAAGTAGTAAGGCACGGTGTGTGCCATTTCCACGGTGCCTTGTTGCACGCCGTCCACCACGCCGAAGGGAGGCATCAGCTCGCCACCAGCGTGCACGGAGATTTCAAACTTGCCGCCCGACATGGCCTTGACGGCCTTGGAGAACACATCAGCGCCGCCATAAATGGTGTCCAGCGACTTGGGGAAGCTGGAGGCCAGACGCCAGCGAATGGCAGCCTGGGCGTGGACGGCGGGCGCAGCGCCTGCAGCCAGCACACCGGCAATGCCAGCATGCTTGATGATTGAACGACGATCCATGAGGTTCTCTCCGATATATTGATTGCAAAACTTGGTGCGCACGCGTTGTGCACGGCCGACCAAGGACATGTTTCAGCCGGGACCATTGTAGGAACATGCCCCCCAGGACTTTTGCGGGTTTTCCCGCGAAAGTCCGGCGCCAACACACACCTTCAGGGTTCTGCAAGCATCTGCGCGACAGCGGTGCAAAGACCCTCCCAGCAACCAAGAGCCAACGCGCTGCGCTGACCGCAGCCCTCCGCCTTTTTAGCCCGCGCTGCCTGGCAAAAACCGCGCTGCAATCGATGCGCGAATGCCGGCTGCATCCAGTCCCTGCAACGCCAGCAACTTGACCGGGTCACCATGCTCAATGAAGACATCGGCCAGCCCGAGCTGCAACACGGGGCGCACGATGCCCATGGCGTTGAGCGCTTCGGTCACTGCACTGCCCGCACCACCCATGATGGCACCCTCTTCCACCGTCACAAGCGCATCGTGGCGCTCCGCCACTTCGCGCAGCAAGGCCTCATCGATGGGCTTGGCCCAGCGCATGTTGACCACGGTGGCATCGATCGCCTCGCCAACTTCGAGCGCGGGATACAGCAAGGTGCCAAACGCCAGGATGGCAATGCGGGGCGCCTTGCCGTCCGCATCACCCTTGCGCTCGCGGCGGATCTCGCCTTTGCCGAACGGCAGGCCATCGAGCGCAGCCAGCGGCGCCACACCCGCGCCGCTACCACGCGGGTAACGCACAGCCACGGGGTGATCCTGTTCAAACGCACTGCTGAGCAACTGGCGGCATTCGCGCTCGTCGGCGGGGCAGGCCATGCTCATGTTCGGAATGCAGCGCACGAATGGGATGTCATAGGCGCCTGCGTGCGTGGCACCGTCGGCGCCCACCAGGCCCGCACGGTCCAGTGCAAACACCACGGGCAGGTTCTGCAAGGCCACGTCGTGGATCAACTGGTCGTAGCCACGCTGCAAAAACGTGGAGTAGATGGCCACCACGGGCTTCACCCCCTCGCAGGCCATGCCCGCAGCGAACGTGACAGCGTGCTGTTCGGCAATGCCCACGTCGTAGTAGCGGTCCGGAAAGCGCTTTTCGAACTCGACCATGCCCGAGCCCTCGCGCATGGCGGGCGTGATGCCCACCAGGCGGGGGTCCTGCGCCGCCATGTCACACAGCCACTGGCCGAACACCTGGGTGAAGGTCTGCTTGGGCGGCGTGGCGGGCTTGGTCAGGCCCACGGAGGGATCGAACTTTCCGGGGCCATGGTAGGCCACGGGGTCGGCCTCGGCCAGCTTGTAGCCCTGGCCCTTCTTGGTGACCACGTGCAGGAACTGTGGGCCCTTGAGGCTCTTGATGTTCTCCAGCGTAGGGATCAGCGAATCGAGGTCGTGCCCGTCGATGGGGCCGATGTAGTTGAAGCCGAATTTCTCGAACAGCGTGGCGGGCACCACCATGCCCTTGGCCTGTTGCTCGAAGCGCTTGGCAAATTCGAGCAGGGGCGGCACGGGGCGCAAAACGGTCTTGCCCACGTTCTTGGCGGCGGCGTAGAACTGCCCACTCATCAGTTGCGCGAGATAGCGGTTGAGCGCGCCCACGGGCGGGCTGATGCTCATGTCGTTGTCGTTCAGCACCACCAGCAGGTTGCAGTCGGCCACACCCGCGTTGTTGAGCGCCTCGAACGCCATACCGGCACTCATCGCGCCATCTCCAATGATGGCCACGGCATGGCGGTTGTCGCCCTTGCGCTTGGCAGCCAGCGCCATGCCCAAGGCTGCCGAGATGCTGGTGCTCGAATGCGCTGTGCCAAAGGTGTCGTAGATGCTCTCGGCCCGTTGCGGAAAGCCGGAGATACCGCCCAGCTGGCGCAGCGTGTGCATGCGGTCGCGGCGGCCGGTCAGAATCTTGTGCGGGTAGGTCTGGTGGCCCACATCCCACACCAGGCGGTCTTCCGGGGTGTTGAAGACATGGTGCAAAGCCACGGTCAGCTCCACCGTGCCCAGGTTGGAGCTGAGGTGGCCACCGGTCTGCGACACGCTCTGCAGCACGAACTCGCGCAACTCGGTCGCCAGCACCTTGAGGTCCGCGCGCGAGAGCCGGCGCAGGTCTGCCGGGTCATTGATGGTCTGCAGCAAGGGGAAGGGTGTCGTGGACATTGACTATTCTTTTGATAGCTACGAGCGCAAGAGATTCAAGCACCAGCAGGCATTTGGACATTGAGAGAGTCGCCAGGGACCAGGGCCGGGCTCAGTGGGAGCGGCTCACGACCATGTCCGCCAGGGCTGCCAGGGCACGGGTGTCGGGCAAGCCACTGCGACCCAGGGCCGCACGGGCCTCGGCCAGCAGCTCCTGCGAGTAGGCCTGCGCACGCTCCAGACCGAGCAACGATACGTAGGTGGGTTTGTCTGCGGCCGCGTCCTTGCCCGCCGTTTTCCCCAGGGTGGCCGAGTCCGCCACCACATCCAGGATGTCGTCCACCACCTGGAACGCCAGCCCCATGGCAGCGCCATAGTCTGACAGGGCCTGGTAGGCGGTGGGCGCCGCGTGGCCACACAGGGCCCCCATGAGCACGCTGCCCTGGAGCAAGGCGCCTGTCTTGAGACGGTGCATCTGGCGCAGTTGCGCTTCGGTCAGCGCCACGCCCACGCTGGCCAGGTCAATCGCCTGACCGCCCGCCATGCCGGCCGAGCCCGCAGCCCGCGCCAGCAGCCGGCACAAAGCCGCCTGCGTGGCAGCGGGGATCAGGGTGTTGTCGGGGGTCAGCAGTTCAAACGCAAAGGCCTGCAGCGCGTCACCCGCCAGCAGGGCCTGGGCTTCGCCAAACTGCACATGCACCGTGGGTTTTCCACGGCGCAGCACGTCGTTGTCCATGCAGGGCATGTCGTCGTGGACCAGCGAATACGCGTGGATCAGCTCCACCGCGCACGCGGCCCGCAGGGCAGCTTCGTTCAGAGCTGCCTGAACCGCCGCGCCCTCGGGTGCCACGGAGTCCGAGGTGCCGCTGCGCGCCGCCTCGTAGGCAGCCAACACCAGCAAGGGCCGCAGGCGCTTTCCGCCGTCCAGGACGGCATAACGCATGGCGTCGCCCAGCCCTGCCGGAGCGCCGTCGCCCACCCACAAGGACAGCGCCTGCTCCACACGGCCGAGGTGATTCTGGCTCCAGAGATTCGTATCCAGGGGTGGGTTCAACACCGTCGAGGAAGTCATCGGCAATGCGCTCATTCCTGGTTCCATGGTTGCAGCTGGCCGTCGTCCAGCACCTTGATCTGGTCCTGCACGGCATCGAGCCGGTGGCGGCAAAAAGCCAGCAAGGCGGCGCCGCGCTGGTAGCCAGCCAGCATCTGGTCCAGCGGCAACTGGCCCGATTCAATGCGGGCCACGAGTTGCTCCAGCTCCTCCAGGGCCGCCTCGTAGCTGGCAGGTTCGGCGGGAGGAGCAGGGGTTGCGGGGGCCTTGGGCATGGAGGGGGCGGCAGTGCGCGGGTGAAAAACCGGTGATTTTAGGCGCAGCGCTGTGGCGCCCGTGTCAGACAGTGGCCGATCCGTGGGAGGTCTCTATTTTTCCGGAACCGGTGTTTTCTATTCACGTAGCGGGGGTGCGGGAATAACCCCACCGCCTATAATCCCATTCCCGTCGAGCCGGCTACCCACCCTAGCCGGTTTTCTTTTTCCAGATGCGCCTTCACGGGCGCACCTCCCGCACTCTCTCTGTGGGGAGTCTTTAGGTCAGGTCACCCATGTCTGATTTAAGTCTTCAACTGCAGCAGGCCGCAAGCCAACTACCAGTTTCGAGCTACTTTGATGATGCGCTGTTCCAGCGCGAGCTGGAGACCATCTTCCAGCGCGGGCCCCGCTATGTGGGGCATCAATTGGCTGTGCCCAACGCGGGCGACTACTACGCACTGCCCCAGGAGGGCGAGGGCCGCGCGCTGGTGCGCAACGCCCAGGGCGGTATCGAGCTGGTCTCCAACGTCTGCCGCCACCGGCAGGCGGTCATGCTCAAGGGCAAAGGCTCGCTGAACACCCAGCAAAAGGGCAGCGCGGGCGGCAACATCGTGTGCCCACTGCACCGCTGGACGTACAACCCCAAGGGCGAGCTGCTGGGCGCACCGCATTTCGCGCACGACCCGTGCCTGAACCTCAACAACTACAAGCTGCGCGAGTGGAACGGCCTGCTGTTTGAAGACAACGGCTACGACGTGGCTGCCGACCTCGCCCAGATGGGACCACGCGCCGACCTGGACTTTGACGGCTACGTGCTCGACCACGTAGAGCTGCACGAGTGCAACTACAACTGGAAGACCTTCATCGAGGTCTATCTGGAGGACTACCACGTGGGCCCCTTCCACCCGGGCCTGGGCAGTTTTGTCACCTGCGACGATCTGCGCTGGGAGTTCGGCAAGAACTATTCGGTGCAGACCGTGGGTGTAGCCAACCGCCTGGGCAAGGCCGGCAGCCCCGTGTACGAACGCTGGCACGAAGCCTTGCTCGCCTACCGCGAGGGCAAGCCGCCCAAGCATGGCGCCATCTGGCTCACGCTGTACCCGCACATCATGGTGGAGTGGTATCCGCATGTGCTCACCGTGTCCACGCTGCACCCCATCAGCCCGACCAAGACGCTGAACATGGTGGAGTTCTACTACCCCGAAGAAATCGCTGCGTTCGAGCGCGAGTTCGTCGAGGCGCAGAAGGCCGCCTACATGGAGACCTGCATCGAGGACGACGAAATCGGCGAGCGCATGGACGCGGGCCGCAAGGCCCTGATGGCACGCGGCGACAACGAGGTGGGCCCCTACCAAAGCCCCATGGAGGATGGCATGCAGCACTTCCACGAGTGGTACCGTGAGGCGATGGGCTCGGACACCATCGACCCGGCCACGCCAAAACGCTGAATACGGCGGCAAAACCCTGCCAATCTGCAGGCCCGCCGTGGTCTGCTCTCATTACAATAGCTGCCAGTGCTTAAAAACTAAGCGATGGCAGCTATTTTCATTTTTGCGCCCCACGGCGCGCTTCAAAAGATCACAACCCGATGCAAGCCCTCTGGATGGTGTTGGCCGCGTTCCTGTTTGCCAGCATGGGCGTGTGCGTCAAGATCGCCTCGGACTTCTTCAACTCCGCCGAGCTGGTGTGTTACCGGGGCCTCATCGGCATGTTGATTCTCTGGCTGCTGTCACGCTCGCAAAAAGTGACGCTGTCCACGCGGTACCCCGGCATGCACGCCTGGCGCAGCCTCGTGGGGGTGGCGTCGCTGGGCGCCTGGTTCTACGCCATTGCGCACCTGCCGCTGGCGACCGCCATGACGCTCAACTACATGAGCAGCGTGTGGATCGCGGCCTTCCTGGTCGGCGGCACGCTGCTGGCCTGGCGACCCTCCGCCGCCACGCCCCGGCCTGCGCTGCAAGGCCCGCTGGTGCTGACGGTGCTCACCGGGTTCGTGGGCGTGGTGCTGATGCTGCGCCCCAGCCTGGACCAGAACCAGGCGTTCGCCGGGATGATTGGCCTCATGTCCGGCTTGTCAGCCGCATTTGCCTACATGCAGGTGGTGGCGCTGTCGCGCCTGGGCGAGCCTGAGTCGCGCACCGTCTTCTACTTTGCGGTGGGCTCCGCGGTGGCGGGCGGCTTTGCCATGCTGTTCACCGGCATGTCGGACTGGCCGGGCTGGCAAGCGCTGTGGCTGCTGCCCATCGGGGTGCTGGCGGCTGGCGGGCAGCTGTGCATGACCAAGGCTTACGCCAGCGCCAAGACCCAGCGCGGCACACTGGTGGTGGCCAATCTGCAGTATTCGGGCATCGTGTTTGCCGCCGTCTACAGCGTGCTGTTGTTTGGCGACAAGATCCCGCCCATCGGCTGGATCGGCATGGCCCTCATCGTGGGCAGCGGCATTGTGGCCACCATCTTGCGGGCCCGGGCCGCGCCCGGCGCACCGGCCGAAGAACACTGACCGATACAAAAACCAATGCGCGCAGGCGAGGACAGTCTCCATCGGGATGGCCACAATGGAGGCCTCCCCGCCCAACCGGTTGCTTTGCACCTGATCTGCCGATGACCACCTACACCACGCTCATCTCCGCCCCCGACCTGCAAGCCCTCATCGCCAGCGGTGCGCCGCTGATGGTGTTTGACTGCAGCTTCGAACTCATGCAACCGACGGCCGGCGCGCAGCAATATGCGCAAGCCCATATCCCCGGCGCCGTGTACGCCAACCTCGACAATGACCTCAGCGCCAAGCATGGCGCACCTGGGGCCACCGGCACTGTGACGGCGCAGGAGGCCGACCAGCCCGCATCCGGCGGCCGCCACCCGCTGCCCAGCCGCGAACGGTTTGCCATGTGGCTGTCCAGCGTGGGTTTTGCCAACAACATGCAGGCCGTGGTGTACGACCGCCAGGGCGCCAACTACTGCGGCCGCCTGTGGTGGATGCTCAAATGGGCAGGCCATGACGCCGTGGCCGTGCTCGACGGCGGGCTGCAGGCCTGGCAGGCCGCCGGCGGTGCGGTCCACAGCGGAGAAGATCCGTCGCACTTCCAGTCCCACTTTGCACTGAACGAGCCCTTGCGCCAGCTGGCCACGGCCAGCGATGTCCTGGCCCGCCTGCAGCGCCCCGCAGACCAGACCGTGATCGACGCCCGCGCCGGCGCCCGCTACCGGGGCGAGGTGGAGCCGCTGGACCCGGTGGCCGGCCACATTCCGGGCGCGCTCAACCGCCCCTTTGCCGAGAACATCGGCGCCGACGGCCGCTTCAAACCCGCAGCCACACTGCGCGCAGAGTTCGACGCCTTGTTGGCAGGCCGCAATCCTGCAACCGTGGTGCACCAGTGCGGCAGCGGCGTGAGCGCCGTCCCCAATCTGCTGGCCATGGAGATTGCCGGCCTGGGGCACACCGCGCTGTTTGCGGGCAGCTGGAGCGAATGGTGTTCAGACCCCACGCGCCCGGTCGAAAAAGGATGAACAACGCCCGCTGCGTCGTCTAAAAACGTGTTCACGGTCTTTTCAAGGCCGCGCAAGCACCTTGCCGGATGGGATGCAAGGCGCGGTGCGCAGCCAATAGCCCGTGCTATGGCAAGCGCCGCAACGCCGCAGACCGTCCGGCAAGGCGCTTGCCCAAAGGGTTGGAGTGAAATCGGGCGATTGAACGCCCACGCGGCCCTGAAAAGACCGCGAACACGCTCTAACGAACGCCGCCAGTTGCAAAAGCGCAAAAAAGATGGCTTTGCAGGCGCTATCAAAACCATGAGCAGAATTCCGGGGTGGGTGTCTGTCAGTGCAGCAGACACGGCCCCCTGAAAAGCCAGCCGGCGCCTGATCTGCGTGTAGGGCAAATTCCTACACAGCCCACCGCGAAACCAGACACGCGGCACAGCCAAACCCCGACTTAATTTCTGATTGGGGCGGTTTCACAATCCATTTCAACGGATCACGCAAAACCTGCAGTCAGCAGGCCACGCAAGACCCGGTACTGGAAAAAAGGAAGCCGCCATGACCAACGAACAAATCCTCGCTGAAATCCGCGAAGCCAACCTCACCTACCTGATGCTGGCCCAAACCCTGATCCGTCAGGACAAGGCCGAAGCGGTTTTCCGTCTGGGCATGAACGAGGAGTCTGCCGATATTCTCGCTTCGCTGTCGGCAGCGCAAGTGATGAAACTGGCCTCCCGCAACACGCTACTTTGCAGCTTCCGCGTGGACGACAACCTGGTGTGGAGCTTGCTGACCAACCACTCGGCCAAGAAGGTGGGCAACGACGCCACCAACACCCTGCACGCCAACATCCTGATGGCCAGCCGCGTGTCGGAAGTGCTCTGAAGCACTAGCCCGCAGCGTTGTCCCGTTCTCACCGAAAGCCCGCCATGTCCTCCACCACCACCGCCGCCGCCAAAGCCCCTGTCAAAAGCGTTCTGAATGAATCCAAGCAGATCGAACGCGCAGCCATGCTGATCCAGATGGGCGCCCGCATGCAGGTGCTGGAGTCCGAGACCACGCTGTCGTATGAACGCCTGATCCGCCTGTACAAGGAGATCGCGGGCAAGTCGCCCTCCAAAGGCCAGCTGCCCTTCTCCACCGACTGGTTCCTGACCTGGCAAGAGAACATCCACAGCTCGCTGTTTTTGAACATCTACGAGTACCTGTCCAAGGGCGTGGACCTGGATTCGGTGGAGCTGCTGACCAAGGCCTACCGCCTGTACAACGAACAAGTCGCCACAGCCGAGATCGAACCCCTGCTGTCCTTCACCCGCGCCTGGCGCCTGGTGAAATTCGTGGACGCCGGCATGTTGACCCGCACCAAGTGCAGCCAGTGCAGCGGCCAGTTCGTGACCGAGCTGTACGAAAACCGCCATTTCACCTGCGGCCTGTGCAACCCACCCGCCCGTGCCGGCAAGAGCAAGACCGCCGGTGCGCTGATGTTGCATTGACACGTTGGCGTGTTTTTTGAGCCAAAAGCGCCCGATGCGCTAGTGCATATTGCCGCTCTAGCTATTGATTAGATAGCAAACAAATAAGGCCCTATTCGGGGCCTTTTTGCTTTCTGCTTTCTGCTTTCTGCTTTCTGCTGTCTGCCGATGGAATGTGGTGCGAGGGAGAACGCCGAGCCAGCCATCAACGCCCCGCAAGCAAGGTGCGCACGTTCTCGTCCACGGGCACCGCATAGTTGTGCGCCGCCATCACATGGTTGCCCACCGGGTTCACCAGCTTGAGGCTGATGTACACCACCGAGGCCGACACCGCGTACGTG
The DNA here is from genome assembly GCF_059423685.1 of Acidovorax sp. GW460-11-11-14-LB4. Lineage (NCBI taxonomy): Bacteria > Pseudomonadati > Pseudomonadota > Betaproteobacteria > Burkholderiales > Comamonadaceae > Acidovorax > Acidovorax sp. GW460-11-11-14-LB4. The sequence continues at coordinate 61,725 of NZ_JBWKYJ010000022.1, forward strand.
CCCACGACCACGGCCTGCGCGTTCTGCGCCTGGCTGACTTCCCGCACCTCGCGCGACAGCAGCAACTCGCCCTGTTCGCGGTGCAGCACCAGGTTGTCGCGCAGCTTCACTTCCGTCACGCGCAGCCCGCGCTGCACCATGCGTCCCGCGATCTGCTCCGAAAAGATGCGCCCCAGCCGCGACGACTCGTTGAGCCGGTCCACATTGACCAGGGTGGCCACCAACAGCGGCTGGCTCGCGTCCAGCGGCGCGTTGAGGAGCAAGGCATCCGTTGCCCGGTCGTTCACCTCGATCAGGTCGGTGCGCGACACGCCACCCGCACTGTTGCCGTAGTAATAGCTGTGGACCGGGTTGGTCGAGCAGCCCTGCACCGCCAGGGCCGACACCACCACCATGCCCAAGCACCACGCGGACCTGAGCTTGCCGGGATGGAAACGGCGCATCATGGTGCCACCACCCGCCAGGTTTTAACGGGGGTGGGTG
>NZ_JBWKYJ010000023.1:0-60701 GCF_059423685.1 Acidovorax sp. GW460-11-11-14-LB4
CGCCCGCCCAGCCCACCGAACTGACACTGGCCGAATGGATGGCCCAGCTGCTGCCCCTGCGCGCCATGCCGCAGGGTGACGCCGATACCCGTCTGCGCACGCAATGGAACATGCTGGCGCCCGAGCAGCGCTTTGTGTACTTTAAGCTCATCACCGGCAACTTCCGCGTGGGGGTGTCGCGCCTGCAGGTGACGCAGGCGCTGGCCACGGTGAGCGCGCTGGACCCCAAGCGCATCGCACACCGGCTGATGGGCTACACGCAGATCGGCCGGCAGCCGCAGGCCAGCGACTACCAGGCGCTGATCGCGCCGGTGGACGACGATGCCAATACGCAGGATGCGGCCGATGCGGGCCAGCCCTACCCTTTCTTTTTGGCCCACCCGTTCAACCAGCCCGTGGCTGAGATGCCCGCACTGCTGGGCACGCCCGGCGACTGGCTGGTGGAGTGGAAGTGGGACGGCATCCGCGCGCAGATCGTGCGGCGTGCGGGCGCCGTGTGGATCTGGTCGCGCGGGGAGGAGCTGGTGACCGACCGCTTCCCCGAACTGGCCGAGGCTGCGATGGCGCAGCTGCCCAATGGCTCGGTGATCGATGGCGAGATCCTGGTGTGGCTGCCGGACGAGCCCCAGCCCCGCCCCTTTGCCGACCTGCAAAAGCGCCTGGGCCGCAAGACGCTGACCCCCAAGCTACTGCGCGAGCTGCCCGTGGTGCTGGTGGCCTACGACCTGCTCGAACACGCCGGGCAGGACCTGCGCCAAAAGGCGCAGCAGGCCCGCCGCGCGCTGCTGGATGCCACGCTGCAGCAACCCGATGACACCGCCATCGCTCCCCCGCCCCACAAGGCCCTGCGCCTGAGCGCACTGCAGCAAGGTACCGACTGGCAAGACCTGGCACGCCAGCGCGAGGCCGCGCGCAGCATGGGCACCGAGGGCTTCATGCTCAAGCACCGCAGCGCGCAGTACGGCGTGGGCCGCACCAAGGATGTGGGCGTGTGGTGGAAGTGGAAGACCGACCCCATGAGCGTGGACGCAGTGCTCATCTACGCCCAGCGCGGCCATGGCCGCCGTGCCAGCCTGTACACCGACTACACCTTTGCCGTGTGGACCGGGCCGCAGGACGACCCGGACCGGCAGCTGGTGCCCTTTGCCAAAGCCTATTCGGGCCTGACGGATGCCGAGATTGCGCAGGTGGACGCCATCATCCGCAAGACCACGCGCGAGAGCTTTGGGCCCGTGCGCAGCGTGGACGCAACGCTGGTGTTTGAGCTGGGCTTCGAAGGCATTGCGAAGAGCCCGCGCCACAAGAGCGGCATTGCCGTGCGCTTTCCGCGCATGCTGCGCTGGCGGCAGGACAAGCCCGTGGCCGAGGCCGATACCCTGCAAACGCTGATGGCACTGCTGCCGGGGCAGGACGCGGCCATATGAGCACGACACGCCGCCCGCGCAAGCCCCTGCCCCCGGTGGCACCGAGTGCCGCAACCGCCTGGATGGCGGCGCGCGGCTGGCAGCCCTTCGGCTTCCAGCAAGACGTGTGGCGCGCGATGGGCGAGGGCCGCTCGGGCCTGCTGCATGCCACCACGGGTGCGGGCAAGACCTATGCGGTGTGGCTGGGTGCGCTGCTGCATCTGGCGTGGGCCGATGCTGCACAAGCGCCCGAAGAAGCCCCCAAAGTCCCCAGCGCCCGCACCGCCCTGCGCACGCGCCGCGCTGCGGCACCACCCCTCACCGTGCTGTGGATCACGCCCATGCGCGCACTCGCTGCCGATTCGCTGCGCGCCCTGCAGACACCGCTGCCCGAACTGGCCCCCACCTGGACCAGCGGCCTGCGCACCGGCGACACCGCCAGCGGCGAACGCGCTGCGCAAGACCGCCGCCTGCCCACGCTGCTGGTGACCACGCCCGAAAGCGTCTCGCTGCTGCTGGCGCGCGCCGATGCGCGTGAGCGCCTGGCCAGCGTGCGCCTGGTGGTGGTGGACGAATGGCACGAACTGGTGGGCAACAAGCGCGGCGTGCAGGTGCAACTGGCGCTGGCGCGCCTGTCGGGCTGGAACCCGGCGCTGCAGGTGTGGGGTATGTCGGCCACGCTGGGCAACCTGGAGGAGGCCCTGCACACCTTGCTGCCGCAGCCCGTGCCGGACACGCCACAGCCACCGCCCGCCGTGCTGGTGCAGGGTCGCATCGACAAGCGGCTGGAGGTGCAGGTGATGCTGCCCGCGCGTGCCGACCGCTTTGCGTGGGCGGGCCACATGGGGCTGAGCCTGTTGCCGCAGGTGGTGCAGTCGATCGAAGCGGCGGCGTCCACCTTGGTGTTCACCAACACCCGGTCGCAAGCAGAGCGCTGGTACCAGGCGCTGCTGGAGGCGCGGCCCGACTGGGCGGGCGCCATTGCGCTGCACCATGGGTCGCTGGGGCATGAGGTGCGCGACTGGGTGGAGCGAGGCCTGAAGGCCGGGCAGCTCAAGGCCGTGGTGTGCACATCGAGCCTGGACCTGGGCGTGGACTTTTTGCCGGTGGAGCAGGTGCTGCAGATCGGCTCGGCCAAGGGCGTGGCGCGGCTGGTGCAGCGTGCAGGCCGCTCGGGCCATGCGCCGGGGCGCAGCTCCAGCATCACGCTGGTGCCCACGCACAGCCTGGAGCTGGTGGAAGCCGCCGCCGCACGCCACGCGCTGGCGCAGGGCCGCATTGAAGACCGGCACACGCCGCGTGCGCCGCTTGACGTACTGGTGCAGCACCTGGTCACCGTGGCGCTGGGCGGCGGCTTTGTGCCCGATGCTCTGCTGGCCGAGGTGCGCCGCGCACCGGCCTATGCCACGCTGACCGATGCCTACTGGCAATGGGCGCTGCAGTTTGTGCGCCAGGGCGGCGCGTCGCTGGCCACCTACCCGGACTTTCACCGTGTGGTGCCAGACGACGAGGGGGTGTGGCGCGTGCCCGATGCGCGCCTGGCGCGCCGCCACCGCAGCAACATCGGCACCATCGTGAGCGACGCCGCCATGCAGGTGCAGTTTGTGAGCGGCGGGCGCCTGGGGTCGGTCGAAGAGAGTTTCATCGCCCGGCTGCGCAAGGGCGATGTGTTCATGTTTGCAGGCCGCCTGCTGGAGCTGGTGCGCACCCAGCAGATGACGGCCTATGTGCGCATCGCCCCGAAGGGCAGCGCCGCCCTGCCGCGCTGGAGCGGCGGGCGCATGCCGCTGTCGAACACGCTGGCCGATGCGATGCTGGAACAGCTGGCGCAGGCCGAGCGCGGCGAATTCACCACGCCCGAGATGCGTTGCGCCCAGCCGCTGCTGGAGCTGCAGCAGGCCTGGTCGGCCCTGCCCACACCCAGCCGCCTGGTGGCCGAGACCCTGCACACGCGTGAGGGCTGGCACCTGTACCTGTACCCGCTGGCGGGGCGCCTGGTGCACCTGGGCCTGGCCGGGCTGCTGGGCTGGCGCGCGTCGCAGCAGGTGCCCAACACCTTCTCCATCGCGGTCAACGACTACGGACTGGAGTTACTGTCGGCCAAGCCCGTGGACTGGGCCACGCTGCTGCCGCGCCTGATTGGCGAAGGCACGCACACCACCATGGGCAGCGGGCTCGAAGACGAAGTGCTGGCCAGCCTGAATGCCACCGAGATGGCGCGCCGGCGCTTTCGCGAGATCGCGCGCATCGCGGGCCTGATCTTTCAGAGCCACCCGGGCGAGCAGCGCAGCAGCCGCCAGCTGCAGGCCTCGTCGTCGCTGTACTACGACGTGTTTGCGCAGTACGACCCCGACAACCTGTTGCTGGCCCAGGCACGCGCCGAGCTGCTGACGAACGAGCTGGACATGGACCGGCTGGCCCGCACGCTGCGCGGCATGCAGGCGCAGACCCTGTCCATCCACGCCCTGGAGCGCCCCACCCCGTTTGCCCTGCCGCTGATGGTGGAACGCTTTCGCGAGCGCCTGAGCACCGAGACCCTGGCCGACCGTCTGGCGCGCATGGTGCAGGCGCTGGAGCAGGCGGCCGACGCGACCACGGGCACCCACCTGGCGCAGCACGCGGTGCAGTCCACAGATATGGCGTGGGACCTGCCCGATAGCTCCGGCGCCCGCACACAACGCGCGCGCCGTGCAGCGGGCGGGGACACCCCCCGCCGCACCCGCAGACGCCACGGATTGTGAGCACCATGACCTCGCTCCCCCTTCACACCGCAGCCCTCGGCACGCCGGCAGTCCCTACGCTCCCCATCGGTGCGCACGCCATTGCCCTGCCCTGCGGCACCGCATTGCAACTGCTGCCCCAGCGCGCCCTGTGGTGGCCCGCCGCGCGCGTGGCGCTGGTGGCGGATGTGCATTTCGGCAAGGCCGCCACCTTCCGCCGCGCGGGCCAGCCGGTGCCCCATGGCACCACGGCGGACAACCTGGCGCGGCTGGATGCGGTGCTCGCTGCCACCGGTGCCGACCACTTGGTGTTCTTGGGGGACTTCCTGCACGCGCGCAGCGGCGCGGCCGATGCGCTGTGGCAGCAGCTGCTGCCCTGGCGCCAGCGCCATGCCCGTGTGGCGATGACCCTGGTGCGCGGCAACCATGACCTGCATGCGGGCGACCCGCCGGCCGCGCTGGCAGTGGCGCTGGTCAACGAGCCCTGGTGGCCCTGTCCCGATGCGCCGGTGCTGGCCTGCCACCACCCTCAGGCTGTGGCAGGCCACACGGTGCTCGCAGGGCATCTGCACCCCACGCTGCGGCTGCGCGGCCCTGCACGCGATGCGCTGCGGGCGCCCTGCTTCGGGTGGGGCGACGGGCAGTTGATCCTGCCCGCCTTCGGGGCTTTCACCGGCACGGCGCCCGACACCCTGCCCGCGCACTGGACGCAGTTTGCCGTCCTGCCTGGCCGCGTGGTGGCTGTTCCTGGGGGGGGTTCCTAGGGTCTGCGGGGGGTGGCGCGCGAGCGCCAACGGGATCAAACTGCAGAAGGCCGCAGGGTGATTACCACCTATTTGGTGAAAAAAAGTGCCCTGGGCTTATGATAATTTTGCATTGTGAGATTCGATTGCAAAAACAGCGGGCAGTGACAGCCCCGAGCAAGGAGAATCAGAGAGCATCCGCGTTTGGCCCCGCTGCGACGCAGCCGGGGGCATCTACCTACTCTGTTTCGTGAGACAAGCCATGACGACCCAGCAACCTTCCATCATCTACACCCTGACCGACGAAGCACCCCGTCTGGCCACGGCTTCCTTCCTGCCCATCATTCGCACGTTTGCGGCACCGGCAGGCATCAACGTGCTGGAGAGCGACATCTCGGTGGCAGCGCGCATCCTGGGTGAGTTCCCCGACTACCTGACCGAAGAACAGCGCGTGCCCAACAACCTGGCCGAGCTGGGCAAGAAGACGCTGCAGCCCGATGCCAACATCATCAAGCTGCCCAACATCTCCGCGTCCGTGTCGCAGCTCAAGGCCGCCATCGCCGAGCTGCAGGCCAAGGGCTACGCCCTGCCCGACTACCCGGACCAGCCCAAGGACGACAGAGAGAAAGAAATCAAGACCCGCTACAGCAAGTGCACCGGCTCCGCCGTGAACCCCGTGCTGCGCGAAGGCAACTCCGACCGCCGTGCGCCCAAGGCCGTGAAGGAATACGCTCGCAAGAACCCGCACAGCATGGCCGAGTGGAGCCAGGCCTCGCGTTCGCATGTGTCGCACATGCACGCCGGCGACTTCTACCACGGCGAAAAGTCCATGACGCTGGACCGCGCCCGTGACGTGAAGATGGAGCTGATCACCAAGAGCGGCAAGGCCATCGTCTTGAAGCCCAAGGTCAGCCTGCTCGACCGCGAAGTGATCGACAGCATGTTCATGAGCAAGAAGGCGCTGCTGGAGTTCTACGAGAAGGAAATCGAAGACGCACGCAAGACCGGCGTGATGTTCTCGCTGCACGTGAAGGCCACGATGATGAAGGTGTCCCACCCCATCGTGTTCGGCCACTGCGTGCGCATCTTCTACAAGGACGCATTCGCCAAGCACGCCAAGACCTTTGAAGAGCTGGGCGTGAACGTGAACAACGGCATGGTGGACCTGTACGCCAAGATCGAGACCCTGCCGCAAAGCCAGCGCGACGAGATCAAGCGCGACCTGCACGCCTGCCACGAGCACCGTCCCGAGCTGGCCATGGTCGACTCGGCCAAGGGCATCACCAACTTCCACTCCCCCAACGACATCATCGTGGACGCCTCCATGCCCGCCATGATCCGCAACGGCGGCAAGATGTGGGACGCCAACGGCCGCCTGAAGGACGTGAAGGCCGTGATGCCTGAATCGACCTTTGCCCGCATCTACCAGGAGATCATCAACTTCTGCAAATGGCACGGCGCGTTCGACCCCAAGACCATGGGCACGGTGCCCAACGTGGGCCTGATGGCCCAGCAGGCCGAGGAATACGGCAGCCACGACAAGACCTTCGAGATCCCCGAAGACGGCGTGGCCAACATCACCGACCTGGCCACCGGCGAAGTGCTGCTGAGCCAGAACGTGGAGCAAGGCGACATCTGGCGCATGTGCCAGGTGAAGGACGCCGCGATCCGCGATTGGGTGAAGCTGGCCGTGAACCGCGCCCGCAACTCCGGCATGCCCGTGGTGTTCTGGCTCGACTCGTACCGTCCGCACGAAGCGCAGCTGATCACCAAGGTCAAGATGTACCTGCACGAGCACAACACCACCGGCCTGGACATCCAGATCATGAGCCAGGTGCGTGCGATGCGCTACACGCTGGAACGCGTGATCCGGGGCCTGGACACCATCAGCGCCACCGGCAACATCCTGCGCGATTACCTGACCGACCTGTTCCCCATCATGGAACTGGGCACCTCGGCCAAGATGCTGTCCATCGTGCCTTTGATGGCCGGCGGCGGCATGTACGAAACCGGCGCGGGCGGCTCGGCCCCCAAGCACGTGCAGCAGCTGGTGGAAGAAAACCACCTGCGCTGGGATTCGCTGGGTGAGTTCCTGGCACTGGCCGTGTCGCTGGAAGACCTGGGCCTGAAGACCGGCAACGGCAAGGCCAAGATCCTGGCCCAGACGCTGGACGCCGCCACAGGCAAGCTGCTGGACAACAACAAGAACCCCTCGCCCAAGACCGGCCAGCTGGACAACCGTGGCAGCCAGTTCTACCTGGCCCTGTACTGGGCGCAAGAGCTGGCCACGCAAACGGCCGATGCCGAACTGGCCCAACTGTTCGCCCCACTGGCCAAGCAACTGGCCGACAACGAGCAGACCATCGTGGCCGAGCTGGCTGCCGTGCAGGGTGCACCCGCCGACATCGGAGGCTACTACCTGCCCGACGTGGCCAAGCTGGACGCCGTGATGCGCCCCAGCAAGACGCTGAACGAAGCCCTCAAGGCCGTGGCGGCCTGAGTCCGGCCCCACCGCTGCTGCGGCCCTGTGCTGCAGCGGCAAATGAAAAAGGCCCCGCATAGCGGGGCCTTTTTCATGGCGCGGCGGGAACCGCAAGAGAAAACAATCTACGGCCGCTCGCGATCGGCCACGCGGGTATTCAGAGCCGCCGGCACATAGCCAGACAGGAAGGCGCAGCCCTTGCCGAACGTGGCCTCCATGCCTGCGCACTGCTGCGCAATGCCCTCGGGCGTGGGCTTGTCGCCCGCTTCCACCCAACGCAGCAGCGCGGTCATGAGCGTGGGGTAGGTGGGGTCGCTCAGGTAGCTGTGGGTGTTGTGCTGGGTGAAGGTCTGCACCAGGCGCGCCGCGCTGCCGCCTTGCGCCATGGTGGCCCGGAAGGCTGCGTCCAGCTCGACAAAGGCCGTGGGGTCGTCCACGCCTTTCACGGTGAGCACGGGCACGGGGATGCGGCCGGTCAGGTCGGTGTCCTGCGCAAAGCGGGCCACGGCGGCAGGGTCTGCACGGTAGCGCAGCACGGCGGCGTTCAGCGCGGCATCGTCGGGCGAACCCCGGTACGACACCCCCCGGTTGCCAAACGGACTGGCGCCGCCCGTGCGGTGCTGCACCACGTCGCGGAAATGGAAGGTGGCCCAGTTCATGTGGCCCTGGATGGAGCTGGCCGGGATGCGGACCACATCCACGATGGTTTTGACTTTGCGCTGCTGCTCGGGCGTGCGCTCGGCCACCGGCTTGTTCAGCGCCAGGCATTCGTTCACGCGTGCGGCCAGGTCGGCCTGGGTCATCGCCGCATCGGCAGGCAGGCCGATGTTCAGCGGGTACTGCACCTCGTTGGGTCGGGGGTGGTTGTTGCACAGGTACTGGTAGACCACGCGAAGGTCGGTGCGGAAGTCGTACGAGCGCGTGCCGCCCGCCAGCACGCCGCTGGTGAGCAGCACGGCGTCGTAGGGGCGCTTGCCATCGGCCGTGGTCTGGAACATCTCGGCCCCCTTGGCCGCCACGCTGGCGCCCCAGGACTGGCCGTGCAGGATGGTGCGCTGCGGCTGGGCCACATGGCGCACGAAGATCTGGCGCAGCCGCTCGGTGTCCTCGGCCGCGGCACGCACCTCCACACCGCCCTGGCGGAAGGTGCTGCCCGCCCAGGCGTACCCCGCGCGGACCATGATGGCCCAGCGCTCCAGGTCCTCCACCGACCGCTCCATCTTCGGCGCGCCCAGGGCCGGGCCGCCGTGGGCGTGCAGCACCAGGTGGCCGTTCCACTGCCGAGGCACCGCCACCAGGTAATACGCACCGGCCGAGTCCTTGCCCGACAGGCAGCGGGCGATGGGCGCCAGGTCCTTGGGGCACGGGGTGGCCGTGGGCGCGGCCTCGGCCGTGGCACTCACCGGCGCCGAAGCTGGTGGTTGTGTGGGCACCGGCGCGCAGGCAGAAAGCAGGCAGGTCACGCCGGCCAGCGCCAAGGCTGGCAGGGTGCGTGGTGTGGCACGGGGGGTAGGCATGGGTCGGGTCTCCGTTGTCTTTTTTGTCCGCGCTGGGCGTCGTTTTAAATACTACAAATTTGATAGCATTTTAGGCATGATTCACTAGCGCTACGGGCCATTTTGACCCATATCTGCATGCTTGACCCCACACGGCAGCACCCGGGGCACCTTGGCGCCCCGGGACAGGGCTCAGGGTCAGAACTTGCCCATATAGTCGCGCTTGCCCAGTTCCACGCCGTTGTGGCGGGCGATGGCGTAGGTCGCGTTCACGTGGAAGAAGAACTGGGGCAGGCCGTAGTGCAGCAGGTAGTGTTCGCCCACAAACTGCTTTTCGCGCGGCGTGCCGGGCTGGATGGTGATCTGGCGAGTGGCAGCCTCGGCAAACGCGGCCTGCGGCAGGCCTTCGATGAACGCCAGCACGGTGCGGATGCGCTCGGCCAGGTCGGCAAAACCGGGGCGCTCGGCGTCGGGCAGCGAAGGCACCTCCACGCCGGCCAGGCGCGCGGCCACGCCCTTGGCAAAGTCGCAGGCGATCAGCACCTGGCGGGCCATGGGAAACATGTCAGGGAACAGGCGGGCCTGCAGCAATGCGTCCGGCTCGATCTTGCGGGCCGTGGCATGGGCCTCGGTCTTGGCCAGGATGTCCTGGAGCGAGCCCAGCATCTGGCGAAAGACGGGGATGCTGGCGTTGTACATGGGGTTCGTCATGGGCGGTGTCCTGGAAGTGCGTTGAAAAGGAAGGGCGCCGTTGCGAACCCTGCCAAACAGGGCCCCCGGCGCCACCGACCGCGATTGCAACACAGGCCCGCGCGGCGTGCTGGGCGCCGTACAGAGCCCCCGCCCCATGGACCCTTCAGGCCGTTGCAGGCACGGGCCGTGCCGCCCGCGCTGCCACGCCCACCCCTACGAGCGCCGCCGACACCACGCTCAGGCCCAGCGTCACGGCCGAGCCGTAGAAGATGCCCGCCGTCATGCCGTGGTCCAGCATGGCGCCAAACACCGGTGCCGCCAGGCAAAAGCCCAGGTCCAGCCCCGAGTACACCGTGCCATACACGCGGCCCGTGGCACCGGGGGGCGCGGCGCGCTTGATCAGCATGTCGCGCGAGGGGCCCGCCAGGCCTGTGCCCAGCCCCGCCACCGAGGCCACCACCAGCGCCGCCATGCCGGGCAGCAGTCCCGAGGCCACCACCACCAGCAGCGCGGCCGAGCCCAGCAGGCACACGGAGATGATCTTCTCCAGCCGCTGCACACGCCCCACCAGAAAGCCGCCCACCAGCATGCCCGCCGCGCCACACAGCATGTAGCCCGTGACCACCATGGCCGTCACGCTCAGCGGCAGGCCATACATGGACTGCAGCGCCGGGCTGGCAAAACTCTGGATGGCGCTGAGTGCGCAGGTGCTCCAGAAGAAGAACGAGAAACACAGCCACACCGACGGCAGCTTGAGGAAGGCCATGGGGTGCTCGGGCTTCGCCGCCGCCGCGCCGCCCTTGGCCTGGTGGGCCCAGGCGCCCTGGCGGTCATCAATGGCATCGCGGTTCCACACCATGATGGCCAGCACCGTGAGGGCCAGCAGCGCGCCGCACAGGCAGGCCGTGCGCCACGAGCCCGTGGCGGTAGCAATGCCCGCCATGAACACCGGCGCCGTCGCCCAGCCCAGGTTGCCGCTGATGCCGTGCACCGAGAAGCCATGCCCCAGGCGCTGGGGCGACACGCGCTTGTTGAGGATGGTGAAGTCCACCGGGTGGAACGGTGCATTGCCCAGCCCCGCTAAAGCCGCCGCGAGCAGCAGGCCCGTGTAGCCCTGCGCCGTGCCCGCCGCCAGGCCTGCGGCGGCAAAGCTCGACAGCGCAAAAAACATCACCGGCCGCGCGCCCACACGGTCCACCAGGAAACCCGACAGCGCCTGGCCCACGCCCGAGATCACGAAGAACACCGACACCAGCAGGCCCAGCTCGGAATAGCTGAAGCCGAACTCCCCGATCAGCCACGGAAACAGCGGCGGCAGCAGCATGTGAAAGAAGTGCGAGCTGCCGTGGGCCAGGCCGATCAGGCCGATGGTGCGGGCGTCCTGCCGCAGGGGGACGGGGTTGGCAGTGGTGGCGGTAGCGCCGGAGGTGGAAGCAGTCATGGGTTGGATCTTAGGCAGCATGCCCTCGGCAGGTTTACGATAGACGGCCAATTTCTATCGCAAACATGCCAAACCCACCCACCAGGCACCACACTCCTACCAAACCGGTGGTGGAACACTTCGCCGCCGAGGTCGTGCCTCGCGCCCAGGCCGGCAAGCCGCGCGGGATGTCGTACGTGGACTCGCTCACGCCCGAGCTTTTTGTGCCCACCGTCGCCCGCCCGGTGCGCGCCAAGCTGCGCTGGCTGGCCGCCGACACGCAGGTGATGCCCCACAGCCACCCCTGGGCGCAGGTGGCGATCTCCACCACGGGCGTGATCCGGCTCACGGTGAACCACGGCACCTACATCGTGCCGCCCTCGCGCGCGCTGTGGATTCCGCCCGGTGTGGAACATGCCGTGACCATGGTGGAAGACGCCGACCTGCGCACGCTGTACTTTCACCAGCCCCGGGGGCGCTGCGGCCCCGGCGTGCCGCGCGACCAGGAAGACGCATGGCGCCAGTGCCGCGTGCTGGAGGTGTCCGACCTGCTGCGCGCCCTGGTGCGCGAGATGCCCACCACGCCCGACGGCGGCGCCGCGATCAGCCCCGCCGACCTGCGACGCGAGCAGCACCTGAGCGCCCTGGTCAGGGGCGAACTGGCCCGTGCCGCCGCCGTGAAGCTGGGCGTGGACCTGCCCCAGGACAAGCGCCTGCGCCACCTGTGCGAGGCCGTGCTGGCCGACCCCACGCGCCACGACACCCTGGCCGACTGGGCGCAGGACACGGGCGCCAGCCCCCGCACCGTGGCACGCCTGTTCCGCTCGGAACTGGGCAGCACCTTCACCCAATGGCGCCAGCAGGTGATCCTGGCCAAGGCCGTGTCGCTGGCCGCCGGCCGCATGCCCATGGGCCAGATCGCCGCCGAGCTGGGCTACAGCGCCAGCGCCTTCAGCGCCATGGTGCGCAAGTCGGTGGGGCAGCCGCCGGGACGGTTTTTGGGGCAGCAGCAGCCGGCAGCCGTGGTCCCGTAGCCCCGTGCGGTGCGTGCAGCCGAAGCTGCCGGGCGTTATGGCATGACTTCGCCGCACGGGGCCTTGGCCAGGGTGTACGGGAGCTCGGTGAGCCCTATCTGCCTGCTATTGCCCCTGTGCGCTAGAACCATATGCCCAGGCAGCTATGAAAAAGTGAGTATTCAGATACCCCGATGACTGCAGCGCGCCGCGTCTGCCGCTAAGGTGTCCGCTTGTTCGCTCCGACCCTGCCGAGCCCCATGACCACTCCACAGCCCCCACGCACCTTCCACAGCTACGAACCCCGCCTGGGCCACGGCCTGCCGCACGACCCGTTCAATGCCATCGTGGGACCCCGCCCCATCGGCTGGATCTCCACGCAAAGCGCCACGGGCGCGACCAACCTCGCGCCCTACAGCTTTTTCAACGCCTTCAACTACGTGCCCCCCATCGTGGGCTTTGCCAGCATTGGCTACAAGGACACAGTACGCAACGTGCAGGCCACGGGCGAGTTTGTGTGGAACCTGGCCACCCGCGATCTGGCCGAGGTGATGAACCAGAGCTGCGCCGCCGTGCCGCCCGAGGTCAGCGAGTTCGACCTGACCGGCCTCACCCCCCTGCCCTCCACCCGCGTGCGCCCGCCGCGTGTGGCCGAAAGCCCGGTCACCTTTGAATGCCGCAGCACGCAGGTCCTGCAGCTGCAAGGGGTGGACGGGGCCCCGGTGGACACCTGGCTGGTGCTGGGCGAGGTGGTGGCTGTGCACATCGATCAGGCGCTGCTGAAGGGCGGCGTGTACGACACCGCGAACGCGGGGCACATCCTGCGCGGCGGCGGGCCGGCGGACTATTTCACTGTGGGGCCGGAGCAGCTGTTCAGGATGTATCGGCCCCGTTGAGTTCCAGGCGCTCAGCGCTGCAGCGGCGCGCACAGCCCGCCCTGGGGGGCGCGTGCCCATTGTTCCAGCCAGGCCCAGACGCGCTGCACGCCATCTGCCGGGTGCTCGCCGTCTGCCACCCGCTGTTGCAGACCATGGTCTGCCCCCGGGAGTCGGCGTACGCACCAACCGGCAGGTGAACGCGGCGCCGCCCGTTTCTCAAACCGTTCGTAGGCCTGCGCAGGCACCAGTGCATCTTCAGCCCCCCACACCTGTAACACCGGCCAGGGGCTGTCGATGAGCGGCTGCGCCACTGGCCAGTGCCACAGGTCGCGCCAATAACCCAGGCTGCGCCCTTGCACCACCACGCTGTCGTGGGGGGCCCCTGCCACGAGCTGCCCCAGCGCGGTCCAGTCGCCCTCTGCACCCATGCGGCGGGCTTGCAGTGCCCCTGCCTCCTGGGGGTCCAGGCCGCTGGCCCCAATGAGCACCAGACCGGCCAGATGGGGCACCTCAGGGGCCAGCGCGGGCAGTAGCTCGGCCCCTTCAGAGATACCCACGAGCAGCTGCGGCACGGCGGGCTGGCCCTGGCGCTGCAGTGCATCTGCAAGCAGCGCCGCGCGCGCCTGGGCGAACCAGGTGGAGTGGCGGTCTTGCAGCACAAATGGGTGGGGGCAGTCGGCGGGCTTTGTCTGTGACTGGGGATCGACCCCGGGCTTGTGCAGCACCAGCACCTGCGCGTGCAGCAGGCCGGCAAAGTAACGGTCCGCGATGGGCCCCATGCCCGCACAGCCCGAGCCGGGGATAACGATCACACGGTAGCGCAGCGGCGCAGTGCGCTCCGCGCGCTGCAGGGTCTGGAGCACGGCACCGCCCACGCCCGGCATGGCCCGCTGAATGAACCCTGCGCCCTGCGCTGGGCCCTGCTCGACGGCGATCCCTTGAAGGTCTGCCTGTGCCGCAGCCGCGCCTTCAGGTGCGCGCGGGGCCGTACAACCCACCAGCGCCATGGCCAGGGCGGCAGACGCAAAAAAGGCCAGCACAGGGCTGGCCTTGGGGAGGACGGACACCGCACTGGCCGGTGCCCGCAAGGGCTGCTGCTGCACGGTGGGACGCACGGTGGCTTACTTGAGGATCAGCACCTGCTCAGGCTGCTGCGGTTGCGGCACGGGCATGGGCTGGCCGCCTTGTTGGTAAACCACCGGTGGACGCACGCCGCGCGCCAGATTCGCGTCGGTGTAGCCCAGTTGCACCGCGAGCTGCTGGTATACGTCCTGCGCCAGCGACAGCGAGGTTTCGCGCATCACCTTGGCCCGGTTGGGGGGCGCAATGTCGCCACGGATCGACAGGATCTTGGTGTCGTTGCCTTCGCCCTGGGCGGAGAACGCGGCCTTGATCTCGTAGGTCTTGGTGTTGATGAGTGAGAAGTCGGCCAGGAGCTGCAGGCCGTACTGGCGCGTGGCGCTGGTGGTGCCCTGCAGGGGCGAGAGCGCGTCGGTGAACTCGATGCTGGACACCACGCCGAACAGCACGTAGTCGGCGCCGTTGAACTCGCCCTTCTTGATGCGGGTGATCACGTCGTTGACCTGGGGCTGTGCCTGGGGCGTGGCCATCTTGCCACCCTGCACCTGGTTGAGCACCTGCTCGGCCTTGCTGGGCTGGGGCTTGCCAGCGTCAAAGCCCTTGCCCTGCACCAGGCGGAAGTACGTGCCCTGCAGGATGGCGCCCTTGATGTCGTTGGTGTAGCCGCCCAGCTCGCGCTGCTCGATGTAGCTGTAGCGCCCGGCCACATAGGTGCCGCTGGCCTGCTCGGACGCCTGCATGGACTGCTGGCCGGAGTACGAGCCCCCGCCGCCGTACATGCCGTGGCTGTGGCTGCCGCCCTGGCTGCCCTGGGCGCTCATCTGGCTGCTGCGCTGGTAGGTGCCGGCCATGAAGTATTCGGACACGCGCTGGGCATAGGCCAGGTCGGTCACGGCGATCTTGGGCGCGGCGCCGGGCTGCTGCGCCTGGGCGCCGGTGCCCCAGGCCAGCGTGGTGGCCGCGATCACGGCCAGGGCCGTGTGGAGGGTGATTCTGCGTTGCATGGTGTGCTCCTTGGGAAAGATCAGCGCTTGCTGGTCTTCCGGATTTCCTTTTCGTCCTGCCACTCGATCGTGCCTTCTTGCACATCAAACAGCTTCAGCGTGAACTTGTAATACACGTCCTTGGTCGTGTTGTTCTGCTTGACGATGCTGGTCAGCTCGCCTTCCATGCTGTACTTGGCGGCGGTCATCTGGCCGACCTTGGCGGTGGTGCCCTGCTTGTACAGGCCGCTCTGGTTCTGGCGCTGCAGCTCGTCCACACCGGCCTGCATCTCGTTGATGGAGCGCACAAAGCGCACCTTGCCCGACTTGACCAGCGCGGTCTGGATGGAGTTCATCACGTTGGTGGTGTCGATGTACTCGCTGGTCTTGTTCTTGACGGTGGAAATGGTCACCGTGGGGCGGCCCTGGAAGATGCCGGTTTCGAGCAAACCGCCGGTCATCTTCTCGGCAATCATCTGCAGGTCGGTGGAACCGAACTCGTTGGTCACCAGCTCGACGGCCTTGGCGTCGCCGTAGTTGACCTGGCGGTCAAAACGCACGGTGGGGGACGACAGGTTCTGGCAGGCCGACAAGGCCAGGGTGCTGGCCGCAAAGGCCAGGATCAGCGCGCTGCGCTGGATGCGGTTCTTGGTGTTCATGTTGGTTTACTCCTCACTCAAACAGGGATTGGTGCGGCGCGATCAGCGCGGCTCCACATTCATTTCCAGGCGCAGATCGACAGCCGCAGAGGTAGGCGCCACGCTCTTGACAGTCTGCTGGCCCAAGCCCAGCACGCTCATCTGCTTCCAGGACTCGCCATCGCCCACCTGGTTGCCCACGTTGTCCAGCCACTTGAAGCGGTAGAACACGGTGCGGTCGGTGCGGCCCATGTTGGCCATGTCGGCCTGCACCACCAGGATGTCGTTCTTGCGCACGATGCGCATCTCGCGCACGGCGATGCTGTTGGCCTCGCCTCGCAGCGCCACCTTGGCCGCCACGGCCAGCGGCGTGGCGGGATCGTGCAACTGGGCGCTGGCGTTGCCAGCCAGGGTCATCAGGGCCGCGCACAGCACTGCAGGGATCGCGGCGGGGACAAAACGGGTTCTCATGCCAGAGGCTCCTTGAATGGGGTCAGAAACAGGGGTTAGTTCTTGGCAGCCGCTGCAGGCTGGGCGGCCGTGGGCTTGACGGTGGACGAGGGCACGGTGCGGGCGCGGTTGTTGTTGGTGGTGCGCACCGGGGCCGCGGGGGCCGCTGCTGCGGCGGGAGCCGGCTGGGGTGCGGCCGCCACCGTGGGCAGCTGGCCCAGCATGGCCACGTCGCCGATCAGCACGCTGTTGTCGTACATGCGCAGGGGCACCAGAGCGTACTGGCCGTCGATCTTGATCGGCTGGGGCAACTGGCGGCCATTGATGGTGACGGTGTGCTCGCCAGGGGGCAGGTAGCCACGGGCCACATACACGCGGCCGGGCAGCATGCGCCACAGGCGGTCGTCGGCCTGCTCGGTGGCCACCGAGGCTGCGGCACCGATGATGCCGCCGATCAGACCGCCACGCTTTTGCAGCTCGTTCTGCAGCACGCCCTTGGCCACGGCGCGGGTGAAGCCACGCAGCACCATGCCAGGCATTTCATCCTTGAGGGCACGGCGGGCCATAACGTTCACGTCCACCACTTTTTCGAGCTTGAGGTCGGTGCCAGCGGCCGACACCACCGTCAGGGGTGCGTCCTTGGAAGGCTCGATCACAGGGTACGAAATGCTGGCGGTGACCAGGCCCCGGCCGGTGGGCACGGGGATGGTGAAGGCCTTGGGCTTGCGCGCGGGGGCGTCGCCGGCTTCGACGATGAAGAGCACGTCGGTCATGCGCTGGCGGCGCTTCCAGGTGAAGCCGGTGCGGTTGTCCAGGCCGCGCAGGCCTTCCTCCAGTACGGGGGTGTCGGGCTTGAGCTCGATGGCCTTGCGGTAGCCGGGCGCGGCCAGGCCGGGCTCGTTGAGCATTTCGTACAGGAAGCCGGCCAGGTAGTGGCTCAGCGCGTTGGAGTAGCCGTTCTTGAGCGCCAGCACCTCGGGGTCGTTGAGGGTCTCGACGGGGTAGCCATTCAGCTCCTTGCCACCCGATGTGGCGCCCTTGGACTTGGCTTCTTCTTCAGCGGCCAGGGTTTCCTTGGCACGGAACTCGGCAATGATGGCTTCGCGCTCGTGGGTGCGCTTGATGTCCACGCGGGCGTTTTCAAAATCACCCACGGCCATGCGGTTGAGCGCCAGGCGCGTGGTCAGCCATACCTTTTCGTAATCCTGGCCTTCATAGACCTTCAGGCGCTCGCTCACCAGGGCGGCGCCCACGGTGCCCATCAGCTTGGAGGGGTTGGTCTTGGCGGTTTCTTCCCATTCCTTGACCTTGTTGTCGGCCAGCAGGAAGGCGTTGGTGCTGTCGGGATAGCGGCGGTCCATGCGCAGCAGTTCGCCGCGCTCCATGTTGAAGAGCAGCGCCGTTTTTTCTTCTTCGGTCTTGGCCGTGCTCTCCAGGCTGGCCAGCGCGGCGGGGATGCCGCCACTGCGCCCGGCGGTCTGCATGTCGGTGGCCAGCTTGTCATGGCTCTGCATGGTGGCGCAGCCGGTGAGGGCCGCGCTCAGTGCCAGGGCCCATAGCAGGCGCGGACGGAAACGGGGTGGGTGGGCGGTCATGGATGCTCCTTGCAGATCGGTCGGTTGCTCACCAGAAACACCCCGCGCTTACCACGCGCAGCCGTGCAACAGCCCCGCCAGAGGGAGGGTGCTGTGAATACGGCGTGCGTGGTGGAAGTCCGGTCAAGGCGGGCGCTGGCAGCCCGTGCGCCCCCTCCCGGCGCGGATACGTGCTGTGTGCGGCCCCCTCTGGCTGTGAGTTTCTTGGTTGTTGTGTATGGGGTTGTAGCCAGCCGCGGAATGTAGCAAAAGCTTGTATCTTTTCTGTAACCGTGTGGGGCCGGTGACACAGACGGACACAGGGGCCGGCACAGTGGGAGCATGGTGTGCATGTCATCCCTCCTGCTGCTGGCGCGGCATGCGGTACAGCCACACCACCCGCCCGCCGGGCGCACGCAGCTGGACGCTGGGTAGCCAGCCGGGCACCGCAAACTCCAGGCTGACCAGCCACGCGCTAGGCGCCAGCTCGGCCTGGGCCTTGGCGGCGGCGCGGGCCATGCTCTCGGGCCGCTGGAACAGGTACACCATCTGGTAGGCGCTCCAGTCGGCCTTCCACATGTCGGCACGCTGCACCCGCGCCCAGGGGCAGCGCAGGGCGCACAGCAGGCGCAGCGGCCAGCTCCACTCCAGCCCGTCGAGCTGGGCGGCCGGGTAGGCATGGCGCAGGGCCTTGAGGCCATCGCCCAGGCCACAGCCTGCGTCGAGCACCCGCGCACCCAAAGGCAGCGGGGCCTGCACGGCCAGAGACTGCAGCGCATGGCGCGGCGTGGGGAACAGGGGCGCATCGCGCCACGCATTGAGCGGATAGACCAGCAGCAACAGCGAGAGCGGCACCAACCACGCCCAGGTGGGCAGGCTGGCCGCCCCCAGCAGCGCCAGCGACAACGGGAACCCTGCGGCAATCAGCCCGCGCCGCCACCAGCTGTCGCCCAGCACACTGGCAGCCGTGCCCAGCAGGCAGGCCACCAGCAAGGCGGCCACCGGGGGAACCGCGCGCTGCAGCGCCACAAAGATTAGCCACGCGCACGCCCACGCCGCCAGTGCGGGCAGGGGCCAGGGCATGCGCAGCGCGAGCATGGTTCTCCGTTCTCAGCGGCCAAAAATGCCGCGCAGCAGATTGACGGGGTTGACCACATTGCCCGCGTCCGTGCCGCCGTCGCCCGCCGGCGGCTGGCCTGCGGGCGCGCCGCCCATGCCGCTGGAATAAGCGCCTGTGCCGCCCGACGGTGCAGCGGGTGCTGCGCCCATGCCACCACGGCGCCCCTGCATCTCCTCGCCCAGCATGGCCATGGTGTGTGACTTCACCCGCACGCGCACCGACCATTCAGGCTCCCACGCAGCCTTGGGGTCGGCCGGGCGGGGTGGGTACACGATGTGGCTCTCGCCACCGTAGGCCATCATGCGCAACATGGGCGTGGCATCGCGCCCACCGCCCGCAAAGATGCCCTGCGGGATGGCGCATTGGGTAGTCTCGGGCTGCAGCAGCACGCGCTCCTTGAGCCAGCGGTCGATGGTGGCGGGCGATAGGTAGTCGAACAGGCCCATGCCAGTGTCCGGCGTCTCGGCGCTGGACCACATGATGAGATCGTCCCCGCTCTGTGACATGGCATGCAGGTAGTAGGCGCGCGCATTGCGCACGGGCTGCCAGCTGGTGCCCATGCTGTCCTGCGGCTTGCCGGTGGTGCGCAGGTCGATGGCGGGCATCAGGTCCTGCGCCGCGCCCAGGGAAAATTTCATGGACGCAGGCACGCCGTCGCCACGCACCTGGTGCTCGCCCACCACCGAGCTGTCCCGCGACAGGCTGACCTGGTTGCGTTCGTTGGGGTACAGCGCATAGGCCGGGCCCACGCGCGGGCCCCGGTCCGGCACGGCACGGCCCGCGAAGGCCTGGGCGTAGTCGGAGGGCTTGGCACGTGCCAGATCGATCACGCGGGGCTGGCCCGCACGCACCGCGCTACCGCAGCCCCAGTACAGCAGGATGCGACCCTTGGGCTGCTGTTGCTGGTACTCACGCGGCACTTCGCCCGGCTCGGTCTGCGTGGGCTGGGCACGCGGAGGGATCAGCGGCAAGGACTCGCCCATGCGCATGCCGGGCGGGATGGACTGGCTGGCCTCGACGCCGGGGCGCAGGCTGTTGTGCAAAGCGATATCGATGACGCGCGGCGGCATGATGGACATGGCGCGGGCGTTGCCATACGACGTGTTGCTGCCGCCCCCCATGCCCGGCGCAGCGCCGCCGCCCATGCCCCCCATGAGGCCGCCGAGCATGCCGCCACCACCGGGCAGACTGTCCATCTCGGGCATACCGGCCATGGTGCCGGTGGACAGGTCCATCCACAGCTGCACCTTGGGAGCCTTGGTGTTTTGGGCCTGGGCGCCCAGGCTGGCAATGCACAGGCCAGCGGCCAGGCAGGCGGGGGTCAGGTAGCGCAAAGGGGTTGTCATCAGGTCTGCTCCAGGAGATACATGGATCACCCGGCAAACCATCATGGGCCGCAAAGCAGCGTCGTCGCCGCCCTGTGAAGAGGCCTTGCGGTCAACCCGGGTGTGTTGAACGCAGCGCAGTGTAGGCCCCGCAAGGACGCATTTTGCCCCTGCAAGTTACTTGTGGAAACCGTTTGTGTGCGCTATTTCACGCCATCTTGCGCGGCAACAACCCCGCGCCCCGGAGCGATGAGAGGGTCAGCCGCGCAGGCGGTCGATCAGACCGTTCAAAGCCTCCAGCGACCCGAACTGGATCGCCAGCTCGCCCATGTCCTCCACCCGGCCGTTGCGCTTGACGCGTTTCTTGACGCGCACTTCGACCTCGGCCATGAGCAGGTCCGACAGTTCTTCTTCCACGCGCTTGAGGTCGCGCGACTTTTCCTTCTGGGGCTTTTGCGGCACCAGGCTGAACTCGGCACCAATCTTTTTGACCAGGGCCTCAGCTTCGCGCACCGACAGCTTCTTGGCCGCGATCTGGTTGCCGGCCGTGATCTGCGCGGCGCGGTCCAGCGACAGCAGTGCACGCGCATGGCCCATGTCGATGTCGCCCGCCATCAGCATGGTCTGCACAGGCTCGGCCAGATTCAACAGGCGCAGCAGGTTGCTGGCGGCGCTGCGCGAGCGGCCCACGGCCTGGGCAGCCAGCTCGTGCGTCAGGCCAAACTCCTTGACCAGGCGCTGCAGGCCCTGGGCTTCTTCCAGCGGGTTGAGGTCTTCCCGCTGGATGTTTTCGATGAGCGCCATGGCGGCGGCCGACTCGTCCGGCACATCGCGCACCAGCACCGGCACCTCGGCCAGGCCCGCCAGGCGGGAGGCCCGAAAACGCCGCTCGCCCGCAATGATTTCGTACTTACCTGCGTGTTCACCCCCCGCGAGGCGCCGCACCAGGATAGGCTGCATGACGCCCTGGACCTTGATGGACTCGGCCAGCTCGTACAGCGCGCCCTCGTCCATGCGCGTGCGCGGCTGGTACACACCCGGCACCAGCTCGGAGAGCGGCAGGCTGCTGGGCAGGCCCGCTTCGGCGGCCTGGGCCTGCTCCACTTTGTCTTCGACCTTGGGGCCCAGCAGGGCTTCCAGGCCTCGGCCGAGGCCCTTGGGTTTTTTGGTGACCATGAAATGCGTCTCGCGAAAGGAAAAAGGGAAAGGGGGGAAGAATCAGCGGTCGATGATGACCAGCGTGCCGTGGCTGCCGGGCGCCACGGCGTGGGGCACGCCAGCGGGCACGATGAACACCTCGCCCGCGTTCACCTCGGTGACCTGCCCTTGCAGGGCGAGGCGCATGCAGCCGTCCAGCACCAACAGGGCTTCATCAAAGTCGTGCGATTCATCGGGATAGGCCGCGTCGTCCATGCGCAGCACCTTGACGTTGGCGCCCGCAGCCTGGCCCACCACCGTGGAGTTCCAGGCGCGGGGCAGTTGGTCGGCAATGGCGGGCAGGCTGATCTTGGTCATGGGTCGGCAACAAGGGTTCAAAACATCAACGCGCAGAGCGGCTCGCCACGCGGCGCCGCTTGCGACTGCGCCACAGGCGCAGCCACACACCGAACCCGATGGCCAGCAGCACCAGGGCCAGCATGAACTGCCCCAGCGCGCCCACCACCACCGCGCTGCTGGGCAGCAGCCAGGCCAGCACCACTTGCAGCGCATCGAGCGGCCAGTAGAGCGCCACAGGACGCCGCGCCATCGTGGGTAATTGGCTCTGTGCAACACCCGCCGTATCCGGGCGCTTGCGCCAAAAAGCCCACCGGCTCATGCCGGGGTGGCGAGCTGCATCAGCCAGCCGCGCCCCTCGTCCCAGTCACCCAGCCCGGATTCGGCATTGATATGCCCGCGCTCGCCATAGTCCACACACCGCGCACCCCAGGCCTGGGCCAGACCTTCGGCGCGCTCGAAGCTGCAGTACGGGTCGTTGCGGCTGCCCACCAGCACGGCCGGAAACGGCAGCGGCTGGCGCGCAATGGGCGCCCAGCCGTGGATCTGCGCAGCCAGGTCGGGCCGCTCCACATCGCCCGGCGCCACCAGCAGCGCGCCGCGCACCTTGACCGCGTGGCGGGTGTGCGCCGCCCACCAGGCGGTGAGGATGCAACCGAGGCTGTGCGCCGCCAGCACCACGGGGCCATCCGCATCGGCCACGGTTTCTTCCAGGCGCGCAGACCAGTCGCCGCGCAGCGGGTGCATCCAGTCGTGCTGCTCCACGCGCTGGTAGCCGTGCGCGGCCTCCCAGCGGCTTTGCCAGTGATCGGGGCCAGAGTTCTGCCAGCCAGGCAGCAGCAGGATGTTGGAGGCCTTCATTACTATCAAATTAATAGCTGCTACCGCATACTCTTCAAGCGCCTGCGGCCATTTTGGCCATGGAAGAGGCTGCAGGAGGCATGGTTTGCACACGCTCGACCATCTCCTGCGCAAACTCCACAAAGGCTTGGCTGCCCTTGGCGGCCGGGTCAAACACCACACCGGGCAGGCCATAGCTGGGCGCCTCGGCCAGGCGCACGTTGCGCGGAATCACACTGTTGAACACCTTGTCGCCAAAGTGGCCCTTGAGCTGGTCGCTCACCTGCTGCTGCAGCGTGATGCGCGGGTCGAACATCACGCGCAGCAGGCCGATGATCTGCAGGTCGGCATTGAGGTTGGCGTGCACCTGCTTGATGGTGTTGACCAGGTCGGTCAGGCCTTCCAGCGCGAAGTATTCGCACTGCATGGGCACGATCACGCCGTGGGCGCTGCACAGGCCGTTGAGGGTGAGCATCGACAGCGACGGAGGGCAGTCGATCAGCACGAAGTCATAGTCACCATCGGCCTCGGCCAGCGCAGATTTGAGGCGCTTTTCGCGGTGCTCAAGCGCCACCAGTTCCACCTCGGCCCCGGCCAGTTCGCGGTTGGCGCCCAGCACCCAGTAGCCACATTTGTCCGACAGCACGGCCGCCTCTTTGACCGAGGCGGACTCGAGCAGCACGTCGTACACCGTGAGGTCGAGGCCGCGCTTGTCCACCCCCGAGCCCATGGTGGCGTTGCCCTGCGGGTCCAGGTCCACCATCAGCACGCGCTGGCCGATCTTGGCCAGGCCAGCGGCGAGGTTGACGGTGGTGGTGGTCTTGCCCACCCCACCCTTTTGATTGGCAAC
The DNA here is from genome assembly GCF_059423685.1 of Acidovorax sp. GW460-11-11-14-LB4. Taxonomy (NCBI): domain Bacteria; kingdom Pseudomonadati; phylum Pseudomonadota; class Betaproteobacteria; order Burkholderiales; family Comamonadaceae; genus Acidovorax; species Acidovorax sp. GW460-11-11-14-LB4. The sequence continues at coordinate 23,203 of NZ_JBWKYJ010000023.1, forward strand.
GCAAAAGATCTTGGCCATGTGGGTGCTGCAGTTCGTGTGGTGTTATTTGGAGATGGCCAGCTTGATGCCAAAGCCGATCAGGAAGACGCCTGCCACTTTCTCTAGCACGCGGCCGATGCGCGGGTTGGCGCGCATGCGCTCGGCCAGGTGGTGCGTGAGCAGCACGGCGACCAAGCCATAGAGAAACGTCAACGCAGCCACCGTGGCCGCCATCACGCCAAAGGTCAGCATGCCCTGGTGGCGCGCAGGATCGACGAACAGCGGAAAGAACGCCATGTAGAAAACGATGGCCTTGGGGTTGAGCAAGGTGATGAGCCCGGCCTGCTTGAAATAGTGGCGTGGCTCGATGTTCAGGATGGGCTGGGCGCCCGGCTTGGCCGTGACCATCTTGAAACCCAGCCACGCCAGATAGGCGGCCCCCAGCCACTGCACCGCGTGGAAGGCGGTGGGGTAGGTGGCGAGCAACGCAGCCACACCGGCCACTGCCGCCCACATCAGCACCTGGTCGCCCGCAATCACGCCCATGGTGGCCGCCATGCCGCCGCGAATACCGCCCTTGCTGGTGGAGGTGATGAGCGCCAGATTGCCAGGGCCCGGAATGAGCAGGAACAACACGATGGCGGCGACAAAGGCGCCGTAGTCTGCGATGCCGAACATGGTTTCTCCTGGTGCGCGGGAAGGGTGCGACCGAAAGATGCACCCGGGTGAGGAGCCGAGTTTACGCGAGCCCCCTGCCCCACCCGTCGAAAAGTCGGCGCACTGAGGACAGAGCCATCAGGCGGGCTTCATCCAAATGATGCAGCGCTCCGCGTCCAGACCCGGCACCATGAGCTGTTCCACGTGAAACACTGCCACATCCCCAGGCAGCGCAGCGATTTCCTCATTTGGATGCTTGCCCTTCATGGCCAGCCACGCGCCATGGGGTGAGGCCAGTGCGCTGCGCGACCAGGTCACAAAGTCTGGCAACGAGGCAAACGCACGGCAGCTGATGACATCGAACGGCGTGCTCAACGTCTCGACCCGTGCATGCACGCCGTGCAGGTTGCGCAGCTTGAGCGCCACTGCTGCCTGCTGGATGAAGGCCGCCTTCTTGCCCACGGTGTCCACGCAACTCACATCCACATCCGGGCAGCAGATGGCAAACACCACGCCAGGCAAGCCGCCACCCGACCCGACATCCAGCAACTTCACCGCTGCCACCCCACCCTGCTGCAGGCCCGCCACATGCCGCCGCAGCGGCGCCACGGCGGCCAGGCTGTCCAGCAGGTGGTGCGTCATCATCTCCTGCGGGTCACGCACGGCGGTCAGGTTGTAGACCTTGTTCCACTTTTGCAGCAGCGCCAGGAAATCCATCAACAGGGAAACCTGCGCATCGCTCAGGCCCAGCGCCAGAGTGTCGACCCCGGCTTGTAATTGTTGGCGCAGGCTGTCGTGGTTGTTGTTCACCGCCATCGTCATGCCGCCACTTCGCCTTCTGCCTTGGATGGCATGGCGGGTGCCACGGCGAATTCCTTGAACCCACCCTTCTTCAGATGCACCATCAGCAGCGAGATCGACGCAGGCGTAATGCCCGTGATGCGCGAGGCATGGCCCAGGGTCTCGGGCCGGTGACGGGTCAGCACTTGGCGCGCCTCGATGCTCAGCGCGGTGACCTGCATGTAGTCCAGGTCGGGCGGCAGGCGCAGCTTCTCAAAGTGCGCAGCGCGCTCCACCTCGCCCTTCTGGCGGTCGATGTAGCCTGCGTACTTGGCGGCAATCTCCACCTGCTCCAGCACAGGGTCGCTCAAGTCGCCCAGGGTTTCACGTGAAACATCGGCCGATGCGTACTTGCCGCCATCCATGGACATCAGGTTGGCGTAGCCCACATCGGGGCGGCGCAGCAGCTCGAACAGGTTGTACTCGTGCTCGATGCTCTTGCCCAGCACCCGCTCAGATTCGGCGGCAGGCAGATTGCGTGGGTTCACCCAGGTGGCCTTCAAGCGCTCTGTTTCACGTGAAACCGCATCGCGCTTGCGGCTGAAGGCATCCCAGCGCGCATCGTCCACCAGGCCCATCTGGCGCCCCACTTCCGTCAGGCGCATGTCCGCATTGTCCTCGCGCAGCTGCAGGCGAAACTCGGCCCGGCTGGTGAACATGCGGTAGGGCTCGGTCACGCCCTTGGTAATCAGGTCGTCCACCAGCACACCCAGGTAAGCCTCGTCGCGGCCGGGCAGCCAGGGCGCATCGCCCCGGCACTGCAACGCGGCGTTGACGCCGGCAAACAGGCCCTGGGCCGCCGCCTCTTCGTACCCGGTGGTGCCATTGATCTGCCCGGCGAAGAACAGGCCCTGGATCTGGCGGGTTTCAAAGCTGCTCTTGAGCGAGCGGGGGTCGAAGTAGTCGTATTCGATGGCGTAGCCGGGGCGCAGGATGTGCGCGTTCTCCAGCCCCGGCATGCTGCGCACCAGGTCGTACTGGATGTCGAACGGCAGGCTGGTGCTGATGCCGTTGGGGTAGAACTCGTGCGTGGTCAGGCCCTCGGGCTCCAGGAAGATCTGGTGGCTGTCCTTGTCCGCAAAGCGGTTGATCTTGTCTTCCACGCTCGGGCAGTATCGCGGGCCCACGCCCTCAATCTTGCCGGTGAACATGGGGCTGCGGTCGAAGCCGCTGCGGATGATCTCGTGCGTGCGCTCGTTGGTGTGGGTGATCCAGCAGGGCACCTGCTGGGGGTGCATTTGTGCATTGCCCATGAAGCTGAACACAGGCACCGTGCCCTCGTTCACGCCGCCGGGCATGCCGTCTCCGGGCTGTTCGGTGCACTTCGAGAAGTCGATGCTGCGCCCATCGATACGGGGCGGCGTGCCGGTCTTGAGGCGCCCTTGCGGCAGCTTCAGCTCCTTGAGGCGCGCCGACAGCGATACCGCCGGTGGGTCCCCTGCCCGGCCGGCTGCGTAGTTGTTCAGCCCCACATGGATCTTGCCGTCCAGGAAGGTGCCCGCCGTGAGCACCACGGTGCGGCTGCGGAAGCGGATGCCCACCTGCGTCACGGCGCCCACCACGCGGTCGCCTTCCACCATCAGGTCGTCCACCGCCTGCTGGAACAGCCACAGGTTGGGCTGGTTCTCCAGCATGCGGCGGATGGCGGCCTTGTACAGAATGCGGTCGGCCTGGGCGCGCGTGGCCCGCACGGCCGGGCCCTTGGAGCTGTTGAGGATGCGGAACTGGATGCCGCCCTCGTCCGTCGCCAGCGCCATGGCCCCGCCCAGCGCATCCACCTCTTTCACCAGGTGGCCCTTGCCGATGCCCCCAATGCTCGGGTTGCAGCTCATCTGCCCCAGGGTCTCGATGTTGTGGGTCAGCAGCAGCGTTTTGCTGCCCATACGGGCAGCGGCCAGCGCGGCCTCGGTGCCTGCATGGCCACCGCCGACAACGATCACATCAAATTCCTGGGGATACAACATGGGGACACTCCGGGGCCCGGCGGGCCCGATAATCAAAACACCCGGTGCACGCGGGCACCCTACAGAGGGCGCCGCACACCGGCCCTGCTGGTGGCGGGCGCACCCGGTGCCCCAGCAGGCAACCCGCGATTTTCCCACTTTGCGCAGGCCGTGTCTGTTTCCAGCCCCCTCACCCTCTTCCTGACCGAGTTGCTGGGCGCTCCGCCTCCGGCCGTGGAGACCTGGTGGGTACGCGCCGAACGGCGCTTGCTGGAGCGCGGCCAGCCCCTGCTGCGAGCCGGCGAACACTGGCGACACCTGTGGTGGGTGGAGCGCGGCGCGCTGCGGCTGTACTACCTGGACCGCGACGGGGCCGAGTCCAACAAGAACTTCTTTCTGGACGGCGCCCTGTGTTGGCCCATCACCCCCACATTGCGCCAGCAGCCGGTGATGTTTCACGTGGAACCATTGGAAGACAGCGTGGTGTGGGCGCTGCCCCTCCATCCCAGCGACCCACTGCCCGGCGCAGGCTGGGCACCGTGGACCGCCCTGGAGCACCGGGTACTCTGCGCGCTGCTCGACGGCAAGATGCAGCGCGAGCAGGAATTTCTGCAACTCAGCGCCCGCCAGCGCTACACCCGCTTGCTGGAGCAACACCCGCAATGGGCCGAGCGGATCGCCCTCAAGCACCTGGCGTCGTACCTCGGCGTGACCGACGTCTCGCTGTCGCGCCTGCGCAGCGAGATGGGGCTTATCAAAGGATAAGGCGGGGGGCGCGGGCCTTCGGCAGAGTGCGGGCATCGCTCCCCCCAGTCCCGGCCATGACCCTCCACCCACACGCCCACAACACACCGCCCCTGCACCTCTCCCTCTTGCCCCACACCCTTGCCGTGTTGTGGCTGGGCCTCATGGCCGGGTTCTTCGGCACCTACAGCGCCAACGTCAACCTGGCCCTGCTGCAGATGGATGGCGCCACCTATGCCACGGTGCAGTCCGCCTTCAACCGCAACGTGCGGCACGCCCTGTTCTTCGTGCTGTTCTTTGGCCCACCCTTGTGGTGTGCGCTGACGATAGCCATGGCCTGGCGTGAACACCGCACGCTGTGGTGGCGCCTGCTGGCCCTGGTCGGCGCGGCCTACCTGCTGGGCATCGTGTTCTTCACCCAGCAGGTCAACCTGCCGCTCAACCACACCACCGAAGCCTGGAACCCCCAGGCCCTGCCCGCCGACTGGGCCAAAGTGCGTGACCAGTGGAATGCCGCCAACCTGTGGCGGGCCTGGCTCAGCCTGGGGTGTTTTGCGGCGGCGCTGGGCACGCTGGTGGGGCGCCTGGCCGGTCGCCGCATGCCGGGCTGACGTGGTGAGCGGTGGCCACCGTCATCCCACGCACAGCACCGAGCCAAAAAACCGCAACGCGCTCCCCGCTTGCAGGATTCCTGCCGCCCGCCTGTGATTCAATCGCAGGCACCATGCCCAACACCACCCCCTCCCTCCTCGTCTTTGCCGGCAGCACACGCCAGCAATCGTTCAACCGCAAACTGGCCCACGCCACCGCCGCCATCGCGCGCGATGCGGGTGCCAGCGTCACGCTGCTGGAGCTGTCCGAGTTCGACATCCCGCTGTACAACGCCGACCTCGAAGCCCAGGGCACGCCCGCCGATGTGATCCGTCTGAAGGAAATCCTGTGGCAGCACCCCGCCTGGGTGATCTGCTCGCCCGAATACAACGGCAGCTACACCGCCCTGCTCAAGAACACCATCGACTGGGCCTCCAGCCCCGTCAAGGGCAACCCCGACTGGCAGGACGGTGGCAAGAGTTTTCGCGGCAAGGTCGTGGGCATGCTGAGTGCCTCGCCCGGCGCCCTGGGCGGCCTGCGCTCGCAAAGCCACCTGGCACCCCTGCTGATCAATGCCGAATGCTGGCTGGCGCCCAAGGCGTTTGCCCTGGGCTCGGCAGGCAGCGCGTTTGACGACAGCGGCGCCCTCGTCCAGCCAGCACACCGCGACCGCGTGCGTGCAGTGGTGGACCAGGTGCTGTGGGGCGCCAGCCGCCTGCAGCCCGCTGACGGTCAATAAGGCGGCCCGCTCGTGGACTGCCGCCCCGGTTGCGGCGCCTGCTGCACCGCCCCCTCCATCAGCTCGCCCATCCCCGGCATGCCCCAGGGCAAGCCGGCCGGGGTGCGCTGCATTCAGTTGGGGGACGATGCGCGCTGCCGCATCTTTGGCCAACCCGACCGCCCGGCGGTGTGCGCGGGGCTGATGCCCTCTGCCGAGATGTGCGGCAGCAGCCAGGCACACGCCCTGCACTACCTGTCCCGGCTGGAATCGCTCACGCAGCCGGCCGCACGCCCGTAGCCTGTCTCGCGGGGCCTCGGAGGGACACTGCAGGCGTTTCAAGCCCCAAAGTGAACTCAAGCGCTAGTGCCACATGCACTAGCAGCTATAAAAACGATAGTTCCAAGCCAGGCTGTCACAAACCGCAGGTGTGCGCCGTCTGTGCTTCACTGAAAGCACTCCACCGCCGCCATTGCCATGACCACCTCTACCGACCCCTTCACCACCCTGCGCCCTCGCCTCTTCGGCATTGCCTACCGCATGCTGGGCGTGCGGGCCGATGCCGAGGATGTGCTGCAGGATGCCTGGCTGCGCTGGAGCCGCACCGACGCCAGCACCCTGCAGTCGGCCGAGGCCTGGCTGGTGACCATCGTCACGCGGCTGTCCATCGACCGGCTGCGGGCGGCCAAGGCCGAGCGCGAGGCCTATGTGGGCTGGTGGCTGCCCGAGCCGCTGGTGGAGCTGGACGCCCACACGCCCGAATCGGCGGCCGAGCTGGCGGGCGAGCTGTCGGTGGCGTTCATGTATGTGCTGGAGCGGCTGGGGCCGGAGGAGCGCGCGGCCTTTTTGCTGCGCCAGGTGTTCGACTACGACTACCCCGAGATCGCCGCCCAGCTGGGCAAGACCGAGGCCAGCTGCCGCCAGATGGTGCACCGCGCCAGCGAGCGCGTGCAGCAGGCGCGCACCCGCTTTGAGGTGCCGCAGGCGGTGCACCACCAGTTGCTGCAGCGCTTCATGAAAGCCGCCCAGAGTGGCGACCGCCATGCCATCCAGGCACTGTTGAGCGAAGACGCCCAGCTCATCGGCGATGGCGGTGGCATCGTGCCCTCGTTTCCCAAGCCGCTGGTGGGGCCGTTTCGCATCACCAACCTGTACTGGGCGGTGTTCCGGCGCCTGGGCGCGCAGGTGGTGTACCGCATGGCGCTCATCAACGGCGAGCCGGGCCTGCTGCGCTATGTGGACGGGCGCATAGAGTCGGCCCAGGCGTTTGTGACCGATGGCGAGCGCATCGTGGCCATCTACGCCGTGCGCAACCCGGACAAGCTGGCAGGCATCCCGGCCATGCTGCCGCTGTAAAGACACGGGCATGGCGCTGCTCGCGCGAACCGCTGCGCAGGCGGCCCCCGGCAAGCGCGCCTGGGGAGAAAAAACACACGCCTCCTGTCACAACCCGGCACGGCGCAGCGTCTTGATGGGTATGGAAGACGGCAATGCAGCCACATGGCGACATCGCCACAAGGCCCCGCACCAGCGCCGTCTTTCACCACCGTCATCAACAACCCTTTGCCATCACCCAGGAGATTTCCATGTCGCAACACAGCGCCCGCCTGCCCTACCACCAACTGTCGTCCAAGGCCTTCATGGGCCTGGTCAACGTCTCTGAAACCATCAAGAAAGGCCCGCTGGGCACCCGGCTGGCCGAGCTGGTGTTCCTGCGCATCTCGCAGATCAACGGCTGCGCCTACTGCATGGACATGCACTGGAGCGCGCTCGTCAAGGACGGCGCCGATCCGCGCCACCTCAACGCCGTGGCCGGCTGGCGCGAGGCACCGTTCTTCAGCGAACGCGAACGCGCCGCCTTCCGCTGGGCAGAGATCATCACCGCCACACCCCACAGCGACGCGAGCGATGACGAGTACGCCAAGCTGAAGGCCCTGTTCTCCGACGCCGAGATTTCCGACCTGGGCTTTGCCATCGCCATCATCAACGCCTGGAACCTGCTGAACGCGGGCATGCGCGCACCGATTCCACAGGTCGGCTGATCGCTGGCCGATGAGGGTTACGGGCCGGTGAAGGGGACATCGGCCCGTGGGGCCCGCTGCGGGCGCCGTGCACCAGAAATTCGGGTCGAAATGGCCGATAGCGCTAGTGAGTCATGCCTCTTTTGCTATCAATAATGAAGCACAAGGCACCCGACACATGGCCACGGGTGTAGCCTGCCTGACAGACCCAGCCACCGCCCCGCCCTACAGTGGTGTCTTCCCACCCACAACACCGGAGACACCCACCCATGCTCAACATCCCCTCGCTGCAAGGCAGCGTCAGCCCTGAAGAATGGCAGCTGCGCTGCGACCTGGCCGCGTGCTACCGGCTCGTCGCGCTGTACGGCTGGAGCGACCTGGTCTTCACCCACATCAGCGCCAAACTGCCCGAGTCGGTGTCAGGCCCGGGCGAGCACCATTTCCTCATCAACCCCTACGGCCTCATGTTCGACGAGATCACGGCGTCGAGCCTGATCAAGGTGGACATGCTGTGCAACAAGCTGCACGACTCGCCCTTCCCCGTGAACCCTGCCGGCTTCGTGATCCACAGCGCCGTGCACGAGGCCCGGCCCGAGGCGGGCTGCGTGCTGCACACCCACACGCGCGCCGGCGTGGCCGTCAGCGCGCAAAAGGGCGGCGTGCTGCCCATCAGCCAGCAAAGCACCTTTGTACTGGGCTCGCTGGCGTACCATGAGTACGAAGGCGTGGCCTTCCGCGACGAGGAAAAGCCGCGCCTGCAGGCCGACCTGGGCGAAGCCAACTTCCTCATGCTGCGCAACCACGGGCTGCTGACGGTGGGCAAGACGATTGCCGACGCCTTCCTGTCCATGTACACCTTCGAGAACACCTGCCGCATCCAGATCGACGCGCAGGCCGGCGGCGAACTGACGCAGGTGAACCCGCAGATCGTGAGCGGCGTGGCCCAGGCCATGCGCGTGCAGACCGGCGGTCTGGGCGGCGCTTTTGCCTGGCCCGCGCTGCTGCGCAAGGTGCAGCGCGACCTGCCCGGATACGACAGCTGACACGCCCCCTCCCCGCTGCACCACGCAGCGGGCGCTGGGGTTGCGCCCCGGCGCCTGCAAGAATCCGGCGCAGCGCATAGGATCGGCGGTTTCCGACCGTTTTCAAGGACCGATCCATGAAGCTCTACTACTCCCCCGGCGCCTGCTCCCTGTCCCCCCACATCGCCTTGCAAGAGGCCGGCTTGGCCTACACCCCCGTGCTGGCCAGCACCAAGAGCCACAAGCTGCAGGACGGCACCGACTACTACACCATCAATGCGCTGGGCTACGTGCCCGTGCTGGAGCTGGACAACGGCGAGCGCCTGCGCGAAGGCCCGGCCATCGTGCAATACATTGCTGACCAAGTGCCCGACAAGCAGCTCGCCCCCGCCAACGGCACCCTGGCGCGCTACCGCCTGCAAGAGTGGCTGACCTTCATCGGCACCGAGCTGCACAAGGGCTTCAGCCCCCTGTTCAACCCCGCCACCCCCGAGGAGTACAAGCCCATGGTGCGCGAGCGCCTGCTGCAACGCCTGCAGTGGGTGGATGGCCAGCTCGCCGGCAAGCAGTACCTCATGGGCGACCATTTCACCGTGGCCGACGGCTACCTGTTCACCGTGACCAACTGGACCCAGCCCACCAAGCTCGACATCTCCGGCCTGGCCAACCTGGCGGCCTACCGTGAACGCGTGGGTGCCCGCCCCGCGGTGCAAGCCGCGATGAAGGCCGAAGGCCTGCTGAAGTAAGGCCAGGGCTACAAGGGGCGCTGCCGCCACGCCACCAGCGCCCCCACCCACAACGCGCAGGCCGAGAACACCAGCCCGCGCGCCAGGCCTCCAGGCCCGTCGGCGATCCAGCCCACCACCGTGGGCCCCACGATCTGCCCGGCCGCAAACACGATGGTGAACGCGCTGATGCCGCTGGCCCACAGCGCCTGCGGCAGGTTGTGCCGCACCAGCGCCGTGGTCGATGCCACCACCGACAAAAACACCCCGCCAAACAGCAGCCCCGAGGCCAACACCACCGGCCACGCGCCCGTGACGGCGGGCAGGAGGGTGGCCACGCCCAGCAGCGCATTCAGGCGCGCCAGGGCCTCTCCGCCCCGGCTGCGGTCCAGCAGCCCGGCCCAGATGCGTGAGGACAGCACTACGGCCAGCCCCAGCAAGGCGTAGAACAACGTCACCTCGCCCGCACCCCGGCCCTGCTCGCGCAGCAGCGCCACCACAAAGGTCATGTAGCCGATATAGCCCACGCCAAACAGGCCGTAGCCGAGCAGCGCAGGGGCCAGCGCCCGCCAGCGCACGCGGTCGGGCACTGCAGCCGCCGGTGTGGTCCCGGATGCAGCCGCCACAGGTGCAGCCAGCCCGCTCAACACCCGCGCCGGCCACAGCAGCGCCAGCGTGGCTGCCACGCAGGCCAACGCCAGCGCCCACCAGGCCCAGGTCCAACTGTGCAGTGCTGGGGCCGCTGCGAGCACCGCAGGCACCAGCAGCGCAGAAAGGGTGATGCCCCAGCCCGTGCCGCCGTAGTACAGGCCCAGCAGCAAGCCGCTGCGCCCCGGCACCTGGGCACCCAGCCGGGCCGCCAGCAGCCCCCCGGCAATGAACACCAGCGCACTGGCCCCGCCGGCCAGCAGGCGCTGCACCAGCAAGGGCGCTGCCTGTGTGAAAAATCCGCTCAGGCCCATGAACACCGTGGCCATCACGGCGCCCACCACCAGCACTGCGCCCGGGGCCGCGCGCCGCAACAGCCAGGGTGTGGCCAGAGCACCCAGCAGATAGCCCAGCGCGTTCGCCGTGTTCATGCCCCCTGCCAGCGTGTACGACCAGCCCAGGTCTTCGCGCATGGGCGGCAGCAACAGGGCATAGGCAAACCGCGTGATGCCCAGCGAGATGGCGGCGCCCATCGACAGGGCCACGGCGAGCCACAGGCTGCGCAACGGGGAGACAGGGAACGGTGCGGGGGGCGGTGGCAAGGGCATGGCCTTTCATTCTCATGCAACGGCCACGGTGCTGCAGACGTGACGGGCTTGAGCGACTCGGTTAACACAAAACCGGTGCCCTTGTTGACGCCAGTGCGCTGCACGTTTTGCGCTGCAGCATTAAGCTGCAAGGCTGCTTTGTTTGCACGTACCTCTACAGGACACCTTCAACATGACCTCTTTGTTTGAACCCACCCGCGCGGGCGACCTCCAGCTGGCCAACCGCATTGCCATGGCGCCGCTCACGCGCAACCGCTCGCCCGAGGCCATCCCCACCGACCTGGTCGCCACCTACTACGCGCAGCGCGCCAGTGCCGGTCTCATCATTTCCGAAGCCACGGCCATCAGCCCGCAAGCCCAGGGCTATGCCGATGTGCCGGGCCTCTATGGCACCGAACAGCTGGACGGCTGGAAGAAGGTGACCCGCGCCGTGCACGACGCCGGCGGCAAGATCGTGGTGCAGCTGTGGCATGTGGGCCGTGTCTCGCACACCGACCTGCAGCCGGGCAACGCCGCCCCCGTGGCGCCCTCGGCCGTGCAGGCCAACACCAAGACCGTGCTCATCAAGGACGGCGTGCCCACATTCACCCCCACCTCCATGCCCCGCGCACTCGATGCCGAAGAGATCCCCGGCATCGTGCAGGACTACCGCCACGCCGCGCGCAACGCCATTGCGTCGGGTTTTGACGGTGTGGAAATCCACGCAGCCAACGGCTACCTGATCGACCAGTTCCTCAAGACCGGCGCCAACCAGCGCACCGACGACTATGGCGGCAGCATCGCCAACCGCGCGCGCCTGCTGCTGGAAGTGACCCGCGCCATCGTCGAGGAAATCGGCGGTGGCCGCACCGGCATCCGCCTGTCACCCGTCACGCCCGCCAACGACATCGTGGACGCCGATCCACAGCCGCTGTTCGACCACGTGGTGCGCCACCTGGGCCCGCTGGGCCTGGCCTACATCCACGTGATCGAAGGCGCCACCGGCGGCCCGCGCGAGGTGGAAGGCCGCCCCTTCGACTACGCCGCGCTCAAGGCCGCCTACCGTGCAGCGGGCGGCAAGGGTGCGTGGATGGTCAACAACGCCTACACCCGCGAGCTGGCCGATGCCGCCCTGGCCAAGGGCGCCGACATCGTGGCCTTTGGCCGCCCCTTCATCGCCAACCCCGACCTGGTGGCGCGCCTGAAAACCAACGCACCGCTCAACGAGGTGAACCGCGCCACGCTGTACGGCGGCGGGGCCGAGGGGTACACGGACTACCCGGCGCTCAGCGCCTGAATCTGCACCGCGCCGGAACGGCCCCATGGGGCCGCACCGGTTGCAGCTGCCGCTGCGCGAGCCAGCGGTCGCCTGCCGCAGTCAGCACCAAGCGGCGCAGTCGCTCAGGAGGGTGAGCCGAGCCCGATCGGACTGGGCGCCCGCATGACGATGCGGGTGAACAGCCGGTCATACGCCGCATCGCGCGGCTTGCCGGGGGCCAGCGGGTTGGTGTTGCTGGCAAAGGCCGCGTCGATGGCGGTCCAGTCGCCCGGCTGCAGGGCCTCCTGCGCGGCGGGCAGCACCACGGTTTCTTCCAGGCGCATGTGCTCCAGGTAAAAGCGGATGTAGCGCTCCAGCGCCAGCGCAAACGCCTCGCGGCGCGCATCGCCCATCAGCTCCCAGCCCAGCAGCAGGTGCTGCAGTTCGCGCACGGCGGCCTCGCCGCCGGCATGGTCTCGCTCCAGCTGGACGATGGCCTCGGCCGCCTGGGGTGAGCGCTCGGCCACCTTGGGGAACAGCCACTGCGACTCCTTGGGGTGGTGCTGGCGCTCGGGAAACTCGTCGATGTAGAACAGCATGGCCCGCATCACGTCAAAGAACGCAGCGGGCTCGTCGCCCGGGCCCTGGTCCAGCATCAGGCGCAGCGAGTGCAGCACCGCCGCGAGCGACGCATGCTCTTCGCGAATGGTTCGCAGACTGATCGACGGCATGGCGCACTCCCCAGTTTCAACAAGGCCCCAAGGGTGCCACGCGCTCCCCGGCACGCCCATGACGCAGGTCAATAAACCGCCGGGCAGCACCGCCCACAAAAAAGCCCCGCAGACCAGGCCTGCGGGGCTCGTGGGAAGAAAAGGCCTGGCGCGGTCAGTGCGTCAGGCGTGCCTGCGCAGGGCCTGCGGCCAGCGCTTGGGGAGCCTGGTCTGCATAGGGGGCAGCCACTGCACTGCCGTGGCCATAGCCAACGGCCGATTCGGCCAGGCGGAACTGCTGCACCACGTGCGACAGGCGCGCGGCCTGCTCGCGCAGCGACTCGGCAGCGGCGGCGGATTCTTCCACCAGCGCCGCGTTCTGCTGCGTCATGCGGTCGATCTCGCCCACCGAACTGTTCACCTGGCCGATGCCAGCCGACTGCTCGGACGCAGCCGCCGTGATCTCGCCAATGATGTCGCCCACGCGCTGCACGCTGCTCACGATGTCCTTCATGGCCGTGCCGGCTTCTTCCACATGGCGCACGCCGCCGTCCACGGCCGTCACGCTGCTCTGGATCAGGCCCTTGATGTCGCTGGCCGCCGCCGCGCTGCGCTGTGCCAAGCTGCGCACCTCGCTGGCCACCACTGCAAAGCCCCGGCCCTGCTCGCCGGCACGGGCCGCTTCCACGGCCGCATTCAGCGCCAGGATGTTGGTCTGGAAGGCAATGGAGTCGATCAGGCCGATGATGTCGCCGATCTTGCGGCTCGATGTCGAGATCTCGTGCATGCTGGCCACAGCCTGCTGCACCACGCCGCCACCGTGCGTGGCCATCTGCGAGGCCGACGCAGCGAGCTGGTTCGCCATCTGCGACGACGATGCCGTCTGCTGCACCGTGGACGTGAGCTGCGACAGCGAGGACACGGCCTCCTGCGCGTTGCTGGCCGTCTGCTCGGTGCGCTGCGACAGGTCCTGGTTGCCCGTGGCGATCTCCTGGCTGGCCGTGGCGATGTTGCCGCTGGCATCGCGCACCTGCGCCACCAGCGCACTCAGGCCCTGCTGCATGTCGCGCAGCGCGCGCTGCAAATCGGCCACTTCGTCCTTGCCTTCGGCAGCAATTTGCTGCGACAGGTCGCCGCCCGCAATCGCCTGGGCCATCTTGCGTGCGTCTTCCAGCGGCTTGCAAATGGAGTTCATGTTCATGAGCGTGGTGGGCACCACCACCACCACGGTGATCAGCACCGCCAGCACAAACAGCCACTTGGTCTGGTTGGACACTTCGCTTTGCTGCGCCACTGACTTGGCCACCTCCGCGCGCAGTACCGAGTCCAGCTCGGCCATCAGCTTGTCGGCCTCGGCAAACTCCGCCACGGCCTTGCCGCTCATGCGGTTGGCAATGGTGGCGGTGTCATAGCCACCCGCCTCCAGCTGGCGCGCCACGTGCGCAAACAGCTCGCGGTAGCTGTCCAGGCGCTTGACGATGTTGCGCACCACCGGGTTGTCAGAGTCCTCCTCGCCTTCCAGGAACTTGTTGGCAATCTTCTTGGCCTTGTCCTGGCTCTCCACCCACTTGGCATGCGCGGCCTTCACGGCTTCGGGCTTCTCGTAGCCAATGATCATGTCCTTCTCGAACTGGCGGATGGCACCCATTTCGCCCCGCAGCTCGGCCATGTAACCCACCTCGGCGAACGAGTGGTCCATGAAGTCCTGGCTCATGTTGTGGATGCGGAACATGCCCAGCATGCCCGCGCCCCCCAGCAGCCCCAGCAGGCCCAGCACCACGCCAATGGCACCCAGCATGCGCAAACGTATGGTGAACTGCCGCATGAGCGAGAAGAGATTCATGATCTGTCGTCCTTGATATAGCTATGCCAATGCGGTCGCCGCACCTCCCCCGAGGCGACGGATTCGCAACAAATCGTTGCAGTTTGCCAGACATCGATGACCGTGCTGTACGTATTTATCACATGCGCCACCGCTTGAGTAAGAGGGCATTCGCCATCACGCTGACCGAACTCAGCGCCATGGCCGCGCCCGCCACCACCGGGTTCAGGTAACCCAGCGCCGCCAGCGGAATGCCCGCCACGTTGTATGCAAACGCCCAAAACAGGTTCTGGCGGATCTTCATCACCGTGCGGTGCGAAATATCCAGCGCCGCCGCCACCAGCATCGGGTCGCCGCGCATCAGCGTGATGCCCGCTGCGTGCATGGCCACATCAGTCCCGTTGCCCATGGCCATGCCCACATCGGCCGCCGCCAGCGCGGGGGCATCGTTAACGCCGTCGCCCACCATCGCCACATGATGGTGCTTGCCATCGGTGCCCTGTTGCAACGCAGCCACCTTGGCCGCCTTGTCGCCCGGCAACACCTCGGCCATTACCTCGCCCGCGGCCGGGTCCAGCCCCAGGCGCCGGGCCATGGCCTCGGCCGCGCCCCGGTTGTCGCCCGACACCATCACGGTGCGAATGCCGCGCGCCTTGAGCGCCGCCAAAGCTTCGCGCGCGCCCGGCTTGGGCTCGTCGCCAAAGGCCATCAATGCCCGCAGCGCCAACCCTTCCGTGACCCGCTGGGCCACGGCAGACACCGTGGCGCCTTCGCGCTGCAACGCCTCCGCGCGGTCTGACAACGGGCCAAGTGCCACCCCCAGCTCCTGCATCCAGCGCAGGCTGCCCACCAGGTAGCTCTGGCCGTCCACCTCGCCCTCGGTGCCGCGCCCGGGCACCGCGCGCACATCCTGCGCGGTGGCCACGTTGATCTGCCGCTCGCCCGCAGCCGCCACTACCGCGCGCGCCAGGGGGTGTTCGCTACCGCTTTGCACTGCGGCCACGGCCGCCATCACCGCCGTATCGTCCAGACCCGGCACCACCTCAAACGCCGTGAGCCGGGGCTGACCCACGGTCAGCGTGCCGGTCTTGTCAAAGGCCACCGTGTCCACCTTGTGCGCCAGCTCCAGCGCCTGCACGTCCTTGATCAGGATGCCGTGTTTGGCCGCCACGCCCGTACCCGCCATGATGGCCGCGGGCGTGGCCAGCCCCAGCGCACAGGGGCAGGCAATCACCATCACGGCCACGGCGTGGATCAGCGCCGCCTCCAGCCCCGCACCCATGGCCAGCCAGCCCGCCAGGGTGACCAGCGCCACCACCAGCACCACCGGCACAAAAATGGCCGACACCTGGTCCACCAGCCGCTGGATGGGCGCCTTGGCGGCCTGGGCGTCTTCCACCAGCCGGATGATCTGGGCCAGCACCGTCTCGGCGCCCACAGCCGTCACCGCCATCACGATGCGTCCATCGCCATTGATCGATCCACCCGTGAGCGCCGCGCCCACATCGCGCGCCACCGGCAAGGGCTCGCCGGTCAACATGGATTCGTCCACCTGCGTGTGGCCCTCGTGCACGGCGCCATCCACGGGGATGCGCTCGCCAGGCCGCACGACCAATTGGTCGCCCACCAGCACCTCAGACACCGGCACATCCACCTCGCCCTGCTTAGTGAGCAAATGCACCACATCGGGCCGCAGCGCATGCAGCGCACGGATGGCCGCCGTGGTCTGGCGCTTGGCGCGCGCCTCCAGCCACTTGCCCAGCAGCACCAGCGTGACCACCACGGCCGACGCCTCGAAGTACAGGTGCGGCACATGCCCCGGGTGGTCCGTGGGCGCCGTGAGCCACAGCCACATCGACAGGCCCCAACCCGCGCTGGTGCCCAGCGCCACCAGCAAGTCCATGTTGCCGCTCAGCGCCTTGGCCGCATGCCAGCCCGCCTTGTAAAACCGCGCCCCCAGGATGAACTGCACCGGCGTGGCCAGCACAAACTGCACCCAGGCGGGCAACATCCAGTGCTGACCGAACAGGTCACCGATCATGGGCAGCACCAGCGGCGCCGACAGCAGCAGGCCAATGCCCACGGGTAAAAAGCCGGCCCAGGGCGACAAGTCCTCCGGAGCATCCTCCTGCCCCGCCGCACGCGGCTCGTAGCCCGCATTGCGCACCGCGCGCCGCAGCACCGCCTCCATGGCGGCGGCATCAGCGCCCACCTGCGTGACAAAGGCAATGCGCGCAGACTCGGTCGCCAGATTGACCGAGGCCTCCTGCACGCCCGGCACCTTGCGCAGCGCGCGCTCCACACGGCCCACGCAGCTTGCGCAGGTCATGCCAGAAATGCCCAGGTCCAGCGAGTGCACAGACCCGGGCGCGGTGTTGGGGGGGGTGGTGATGGTGTTCATGGCCGGGATGCTGATCCTTGACGTGATGGCAAGGTCAAGCATTGATATTGATCAACCCTCACATCATGAGTGTCTTGAGCGGTGTTTGACTCTGCCACGATGTCAAGCTTCAACATTCACTTCGGTCGCTTTAACGGCCCTCTTGAAAACCAACCCGAGGACACCCCATGACAACCACCACTACTTTCCAAGTTCAAGGCATGACCTGTGGCCACTGCGAACGCGCCGTCACCCAGGCCGTGCAGCAGGTAGACCCCGACGCCCAGGTGCGCATCGACCGCGCCAGCGGCAAGGTGGACGTGGACAGCACAGCCCCCCGCGAAGCCCTGGCTGCCGCCATTGCCGAAGAAGGCTACACCGTCGCGGCCTGAGCGCCGCGCTACCAAACACCCAGCGAGGGCCACAGCATGACCACGCCCCAGTCCGTCAACACCGCGCCGACCGCGCGCACCAAGGCCACAGTGCCCCGCCCCATCGCCTGGCCTGTGCCCATCGGCGTCGCTGCCAAGCGCGCAGGCATCTCGGCGCGCATGGTGCGGCACTACGAATCGCTGGGCCTCATCAACGGCGTGGCGCGCACCGACAGCGGCTACCGCCAGTACACCGAGGCCGACGTGCACGCCCTGCACTTCATCCGCCGCAGCCGCGACCTGGGCTTTTCGATGGAAGAAATCGCCGAGCTACTTGGCCTGTGGCACGACCGCAGCCGCGCCAGCAGCCAGGTCAAGCGCATCGCCCAACAACACATCGACGACCTGAGCGAACGCATCGCCCAGATGCAGGCCATGCAGCGCAGCCTGCAAACGCTGGTGTCCTGCTGCCAGGGCAACGACCGGCCGGACTGCCCCATCCTGGACGATCTGGCAGCGGGGCAGGCAGAACACCACACGCCCAGGGTTTCGCGCAAAACGCTACCAAATCAATAGCTACTAGCGCATGTTCGACTAGCGCTTGGAGCGGTTTTTCTTTGAAATCTGTATGGGAAGGTTCGTCAGGCACCACCCAAACGCGCTGGAGCCTTGAACTTGCCAACTGCCGTTTTGCGGCGGGGTGCGGACGCTGGCGCGGCACCCGCGTCCGCGGCTGAAACCGGGGCCTGTGCAGGCCGCCGCAGCACCCCATCACACAGCGTCGCAATGCACTGCTGCGCCACCTGCTCGGGCGTGTATTCGCCATCGGGCTGGTACCAGCGGCCGATCCAGCTCAGGGCGCCAGCAATCACAAAGGCTGTCATCTTCGGGTCGCAAGGCTGTAGCGATCCTTCAGCCACACCCTCGGCCACGAGGCGGCGGAATTCCTGGTCGATGGCGGACTTGAGGCGGCGCAGCTCCTTGCGGCTTTCGGGGGGCAGCTGCTCGTCGCCCACGCGGATCAGGCACATGCCGAAGTCCATGGTGACGATGCGCGCGTACACCTGCATGCAGGTCATGAGCTGGTCAATGGCCTTGCCGCCCGCAGCGCGCGAGGCGTCAATCCCCTCCAGCATCATCGTGAGCCCCTTGCTCACGCACTGCAGCAGGATCTCGTCCTTGTTTTTCACGTAGTAGTACAGCGTGGGCTTGGTCACGTTCAGGCGCGCGGCGATGTCGTCGAGCGAGGTGGCGTGAAAGCCGCGTTCGTTGAACAGCTGGGCCGCTGCCTGCAGCACGGCATTGCGTTTGGCCTCGCGCTGGCGCTCGCGGTGCGACACCGGGGGCCAGGGAGAAGCCGCTGCGGCCTGGGCGGGCGTGTCCTTGGCCTGCTTGGCCGCTTTGACCGGCGTGGCTCGCTTGGCTGTGGGTGGCGAAGACGGGGCTGCGGCGGTGGCGGTGGCGCTGCGGCGGCGGGGTGCCACTTTGGCGTGGGGCATGGATGGCAGTTCCTCGGGAAAGTACGGATGCTGATGAGGGTCGCGGCTTCCAGAATCTACTTGCGAGTAAACAGTTTACGCACAAGTAGGAAATTTCTGCTGGGTTCCATCGAAATTTCTGTCAAAAGCTGCAGTCAACCCGTATTAGAAAGCCAATGGAGACAACCCCTTCCGGCCCCGCTGCTGCCACGCCCCTGCTGCAGGTGCAGGGCGTGACCCTGGCGTTCGGTGGCGTGAAGGCGCTGACCGGCGTAGGCTTTGACGTGCAGCCCGGCTCCATCACCGCCGTCATCGGCCCCAACGGTGCGGGCAAGACCTCGCTGTTCAACACCATTTCGGGCTTTTACCGGCCCAGCCAGGGCTCGATCCGCTTTCAGGGGCAGGACATCACCCGCGTGCCCGCGCCGCAGCGCGCCAAGCTGGGCCTGGGCCGCAGCTTTCAGAACATCGCGCTGTTTCGCGGCATGACGGTGCTCGACAACATCAAGCTGGGCCGCCACGCGCACCTCAAAACCAACGTGCTCGACGCGCTGCTGTACTTCGGCCGCGCCCGACGCGAAGAGGCCGAACTGCGCCGCGACATCGAGGAGCGCATCATCGACTTCCTCGAAATCGACCACATCCGCCACGCACCCGTCTCGGCCCTGCCCTACGGCCTGCAAAAGCGCGTGGAGATGGCCCGGGCCCTCGCCATGCAGCCGCAGATCCTGATGCTGGACGAGCCCGTGGCCGGCATGAACCGTGAAGAGACCGAAGACATGGCGCGCTTCATCCTCGACGTGCGCGAGGAGTGGGGCGTGACGGTGCTGATGGTGGAGCACGACATGGGCATGGTGATGGACCTGTCGGACCACGTGGTGGTGCTCAACTTCGGCCAGGTCATCGCGCAGGGCACGCCCGCGCAGGTGCAGGCGGACCCCGAGGTCATCCGCGCCTACCTGGGCGCGGGCGACGTGGGCGACCTGCGTGCCAAGCTGCAGGGAGTGACCACCGCATGACCGGCAACTTCGACTGGGCCTACCTGTTTGAGATCAGCCTCACCGGCATCGCCGGTGGCGGTCTCTACGCACTGGCCGCACTGGCTTTCGTCATGGTCTACAAGGCCACCCGCGTGGTCAACATTGCCATTGGCGAGCTGCTGATGGTGGGTGCGTACCTGTTCTTCACCTTTGCATCGATGTTTGCGCTGCCGCTGTGGCTGGCCATCCCCGCCGCCGTGCTGGGCACGGGCCTGCTGGGCGCGGTGATCGAGCGCACCATGATCCGCCCGCTGCTGGGCGAGCCGCCGATCTCCGTCTTCATGGTCACCGTGGGCCTGGCCTCGGTGCTGGTGGGCCTGGTCGAGATGATCTGGACGGCAGACCAGCGCCGCCTGCCCGACTTCATGCCCACGCAGCCCATCATGGTGGGGGACGCATTCCTGGCACCCAAGGTGTTCTGGGGCGCCGTGATTGCCATCGTGTTCATCGCGGCCGTGCTGGTGGTGTTCCGCTTCTGGCGCGGCGGGGTGGCCCTGCGTGCCACGGCCAGCGACCAGGCGGCTGCGTATTCGGTGGGCATCAACGTGCCGCGCGTGTTTTCGCTGGCCTGGGTGGCCTCGGCCATGCTGGCTGCCATCTCCGGGATCATCGTTGGCTCGATTGGCGGCATCTCGTCCAGCATGGGCGTGTTCGGGCTGTCGGTGCTGGTGGTCGTCATCGTGGGCGGGCTCGACAGCGTGCTGGGCGCGCTCGTCGGCGGCATCCTCATCGGCCTGATCGAGGCGCTGGCCGGGGCCTACCTGGGCGGCGAATACAAGCTGCTGGCCACGTTCATCGTGCTGGTGGCCGTGCTGCTGGTGCGGCCTTACGGCCTGTTCGGCACCCACGAAATCGAGAGACTGTAAAAACATGAACCCCCACGTTCATCACCTCGTGTATTCACTGCCCCCCAAGGGGGCGCAGGCCTCCCTTGGGGCGGCCCGGCGGCAGGCCTGACCCATGCGCATCGGAACCCTCAAGGAAACCTACATCGCCGACGCGGCGCTGTTCGACTCGCGCACGCAAAAAGTGTGGCTGGCCGTGGGCGCTGCGCTGCTGGTGTTGTTCCCCTTCATGGCCAGCGACTACTGGCTCTACCTGGCCTGCCTGGTCAGCATCAATGTGGCCAGTGCCACGGGGCTCAACATCCTCACAGGCTACACGGGGCTGGTCAGCCTGGGGCAGGCGGCCTTCATGGGCCTGGGGGCTTACACGGTGGCCGTGCTGGAAACCAAGGTGGGCACGCCCTTTGTGCTCAACCTGCTGGCAGGTGGCTTTGTCGCCATGCTGGGCGGCATCGTGGTGGGCATTCCTTCGCTGCGCGTGAAAGGGCTGTACCTGGCCATTGCCACCATTGCCGCATCGTTCATCGCGCACTTCATCTTTGCCAACTGGAAGTTCACCGGCGGCACCGGTGGCCTGAGCGTGCCGCCCGCCAAGCTGTTCGGCATGGCGCTCGACACCTCGTTCAGGCTGTACTGGCTCATCGTGCCGGTCACCATCCTCATGCTCCTGGGCGCGGCCAACCTGTTTCGCACGCGCGTGGGCCGTGCCTTCATCGCGATTCGCGACCGCGACATCTCGGCCGAGGTGCTGGGCATACCGCTGCTGCGCTACAAGCTGCTGTCGTTTGGCCTGTCATCGTTCTATGCGGGTGTGGCAGGCGGGCTGTGGGCGTACTTCTTTCGCGTGGTCACGCCCGAGAGCTTTCCGCTGCTGATGTCCATCTTTTTCCTCGCGGCCATCATCGTCGGCGGCATGGGCTCCATCCTGGGCGGCATCCTGGGCGCGGTGTTCATGACCATGGTGCCCGAGCTGCTCAAGCTCGTGGTGGACCTGATGCCCGGCGGCAGCGAACTCACCGTGTTCCTCTCGCCCGTGCGCACGGTCATCTTTGGCCTGCTCATCATCGGTTTTCTCGTCTTCGAGCCCCATGGCCTGGCCGAAGTGTGGCGGCGCGTCCGTCGTTTCTTCCATCTCTGGCCTTTCCGCAACTAAATCCACAGGAGACAACCATGGACACACAACGCACTTACTTCCAGCGCCGCCAACTCTTGCTCGGAGCCGCTGGTGCCGCCGCCCTCACCAGCCCGCTGTCGGTGCTGGCCCAAGGCGCCGAAGAGATCGTGATCGGCGGCTCCATCCCGCTCACCGGCGTGTTCGCGTTTGCGGGCGTGGGCATCAACGCGGGCATGGGCGACTACGTGAAGATGCTCAACGACGCGGGTGGCATCAAGGGCCGCAAGGTCAAGTACGTGCCTGAAGACACGGGCTACAAGGTCGATGTGTCGGTGGCTGCGTTCAAGAAGATCACCAGCCAGAACAAGGTCAACCTGTACTACGGCGACTCCACGGGCTTCTCCAAAACCATCAACCCCGAGCTGGACCGCAACGGCAACATCCTGATGGCCGGCGCGTCGTTTGCCACCGAACTCAACGACCCCAAGAAGTACCCCAACCAGTTCCTTGTGGGCCCCGACTACACCGAGATGTTCGGCATCCTGCTCAAGCACATCGCCAAGGAAAAGCCTGGTGCCAAGGTGGCCTTCGTGTACTCCGATTCGGAATTCGGTCGCGACCCCATCGAGTCCAGCGAAGCCATGGCCAAGCAGCTGGGCCTGTCGGTGCCCATCAAGATCATGACGCCCGCCGGCAGCGTGGACGTGTCCACCGAGGTCATCAAGCTGCGCCGCGCGGCGCCCGACTACACCATCTTTCACGGCTACATCCTCGCGCCCATCCCTGAGTTCATCACCCAGGGCAAGCAGCAGGGCATGACCAGCAAGTGGATGGGCACCTTCTGGACCATGGACAGCTCCACCGTGATGAAGATGGGCGAAGCCGCCGACGGCTTCATGGGTGTGATGCCGTATCGCTACTACTACGACACTGAAAAGGCGCCGATGCTGGAGAAGATCCGCGCCCTGCGGCCCGAGTACCAGAGCACGGCCTACATCCAGGGCTTCCTGGCCGCGATGCTGTTCACCGAGGCAGCCAAGCGCACGCTGGACGCTGGCAAGCCCCTCACCGGCCCCAACCTGAAGGCCGCACTCAATTCCATCAAGGACTTCGACACGGGCGGGCTGATCGGCGTGCCGATCACCATCAGCGGGAATTCGATCCCCGTGGGCCGCGTGTACCGCGCCGACATGAAGGCGCAAAAAATGGTCGCGGCATCGGACTGGATCAAACTCTGACACTGCCTGCGCCATGACCCAGCCAACCCCGGCCCACGTCCTCGAAGTCAACAACATAGAGGTCATCTACAACAAGGTGGTGCAGGCCCTGCGTGGCCTGTCGCTGGCTGTGCCGCGCGGGCAGATCGTGGCGCTGCTGGGCAGCAATGGGGCGGGCAAAAGCACCACGCTCAAGGCCATCTCGGGCCTGCTGGCGCTGGAGGATGGTGTGGTCGAAAGCGGCAGCATCCACTTCAATGGCCAGCCCACGGCCGCCGTGGCCCCGCAGCAGCTGGTGCGCAACGGCCTGAGCCATGTGATGGAAGGCCGCCGCGTGTTTGAAGACCTCACGGTCGAAGAGAACCTAGTGGCCGCCACCTATGCGCTCACGGGGCGCAGCGGTGCAACGCCAGATTTCGACCTGGTCTACAGCTACTTCCCGCGCCTGCATGAACGGCGCAAGGGTCTCGCCGGGTACCTGTCAGGCGGCGAGCAGCAGATGCTGGCCATTGGCCGCGCGCTCATCGCGCAGCCCCAGCTCATCCTGCTCGACGAGCCCTCGCTGGGCCTGTCGCCCAAACTGGTCGAAGACATCTTCACCATCATCGCGCGCATCAACACCGAGCGCGGCACCAGCATGCTGCTGGTGGAGCAGAACGCCACCGTGGCGCTGGCCGTGGCGCACCGGGGCTACATCATGGAGAACGGCAAGATCGTGATCGACGGCACGGCAGAGCGCCTGGCCAATGACCCGGACGTGCGCGAGTTCTACCTCGGCATGGGTGGCGGTGGCGAGGCGAAAAGCTTCAAGGACATCAAGCACTACAAGCGTCGCAAACGCTGGCTGTCATGAGCACACTCCCCGACCTCACTCTGCCCCAGATGCTGCGCGAGCGCGCACGCACCGACGCGCAGCGCATCGCCATCCGGCAAAAGGACTTCGGCATCTGGAAGCCTTTTACCTGGGCGCAATACCACCAGCGCGCCAGCCACTTCGGCCTGGGCCTCAAGGCGCTGGGCCTGCCTGCGGGCGGACATGTGGGCGTGATCGCCGAGAACCGCATTGAATGGGTGCTGGCCCAGATGGGCGCAGGCCTGGTGGGCGCCGTGACGGTGGGCGTGTACCCCACCAGTCCCACCAACGAAGTGGCCTATGTGGTGGGCCATGCCGACATCGAGATCATGGTCTGCGAAGACCAGGAGCAAACCGACAAGCTGCTGGCCGCACTGCCCGAGCTTCCGCGCCTGAAAAAGATCGTGGTCATGGAGACCAAGGGCCTGCGCAGCTTTGCGCCCGAGGTGCGGCAGTTCATCACCACGTTTGACGAGGTGGAACAGCTGGGCGCAGCGTCGGGCCAACAAGCCATCATCGACGAAGCCCTCGCACGCCAGCGGCTCGACGATGTGGGCCTGATGATCTACACCTCGGGCTCCACCGGCAAGCCCAAGGGCGCGATGATTTCGTACCGCAACATCCGGGGCGTGGTGCCGGGCATCGTGGACCGGCTGGAGCTGTCGCGCGAGACCACGCACCTGTCGTATCTGCCGCTGTGCCATGTGGCCGAGCAGATGCTGACCAGCTTTGTGCCGGTGTACATCGGCTCGCAGGTGAACTTTGGCGAGTCCATCCGCACGGTGCAGGAAGACCTGCGCGAGGTCGCACCCACCATGTTCCTGGGCGTGCCGCGCATCTGGGAAAAGCTGCACGCCGCCATCCACATCAAGCTGCAAGAGACCGGTGGCCTGCGCCGCGCGCTGTTCCACAAGGCCTACAACGCCTGCAAACCGCTGGCCGAGAAGCCGCACAGCAACTGGAGCGCTGGCGACAAGCTCACTTATGCCGCGAGCTACTGGCTGGTGTTCCGCGCGCTGCAGAACTTCATCGGCCTGCGCAATGCCCATGTGGCGCTCACCGGCGCCGCGCCCATTCCGCCCGATGTGGTGCGCTTCTTCCGCGTGCTGGGCGTGCCGCTCATCGAGGTGTATGGCCTGACCGAATCCACCGGCATGGTCACAGGCCACCGGCTCGGTCACGTGGTGGTGGGCACCGTCGGCGTGCCCACGCTGGGCGTGGAGCACCGCATTGCGGACAACGGCGAGCTGCAATTGCGAGGCGACATGGTGTTTGCGGGCTACTACAAGAACCCCGAGGCCACGGCCAGCAGCATCGTGGATGGCTGGCTGCACACGGGCGACGTGGTACGTGAATCGCAAGGCCAGATCCAGATCGTGGACCGACTCAAGGACATCATGATCACGGCCGGTGGCAAGAACCTCACCCCGTCCGAGATCGAGAACACGATGAAGGGCAGCCCCTTCATCAAGGAATGCATCATCGTGGCCGAGGCGCGCAAGTTTGTCGGCGCACTGGTGATGATCGACTACGAGACCGTGGGCAAGTGGGCCGAGGCGCGGCGCATTCCGTTCACGCACTTTCGCTCGCTGGTGGAGCACCCCGAGGTGCGTGGCCTCATCGATGCCGAAATCAACCAGGGCAACCAGCGGCTGGCGCAGGTCTCGCAGATCCGCAAGTTCCACCTGCTGACCAAGGAGCTGGACCACGACGACGGCGAGGTGACCGCGACGATGAAGGTGCGCCGCGCAAGCATCTACAAAACCTATGCGGCCGAGATCGAGGCGCTGTACCAATAGCCCAGGGCTCGGCGCATTGGAATCCACTTACTATCAAAACAGGAGCTGATAGCGCAATATCCACTAGCGCTTGAAGCGGATTTGACATGAAAAATACCGCCACAGACCCTGCAGCAGCCGCTACCGCACCGTCCGCGCCCGTCCCACAGCCGCCCCTGCTGCTGGAGCGCCACGGCGCCGTCGCCACGCTGCGCTTCAACCGGCCCGAGGCACTCAACGCCATCGACGTGCCCATGGCCAATGCCTTCCTCGCCGCCGTGCAGTCCATCGCTGCCGACCCCGGTGTGCGGGCCGTGGTGCTGCGTGGCAACGGCCGGGGCTTCATGGCCGGGGGCGACCTGGCCACGCTGCGCGCGGACCCGGTGCAGGGCGCCATCGACATCCTCACGCCGCTCAATGCCGCCCTTCAGTTGCTGGCGCAGATGAACGCGCCGGTCATCGCGCAGGTGCACGGCGCGGCCGCCGGTGCGGGCTTGAGCCTGGTGCTGATGGCCGACTACGTGATCGCTGCCGAAGGCACACGCTTCAACCTGGCCTACATCAACCTCGGCACCAGCTGCGACGTGGGTGCATCGTGGGCGCTGCCGCGCATCGTGGGCGTGCGCCAAGCGCTGGAGATTGCGTTACTGGGCGAGGCCTTCACCGCGGACAATGCGCTGCGCCTGGGCCTCGTCAACCGCGTGGTGCCCGGCGCCGAGCTGGACAGTGCCACCACCGCCCTCGCCCAGCGCCTGGCCAGCGGCCCCACACTGGCCTACGGCGCCATGAAGCGCCTGATGCGCGCGTCGATGGACCACACGCTGCCAGAGCAACTGGCCGCTGAAAAGGGCGCCTTTGTGCACTGCGCGGGCACCGAAGACTTCCGCGCGGGGGTGGAGGCGTTTCACCAGCGCCAGAGCCCGCAGTTTGTGGGGCGGTAACGCAAGCGCAACTGCATCGCCGGCAGCCTCTTTCTTATCTTCAAGCAGAGCCCTTACACTCCCGCCAAAACGGAGGGAGAGAGGGTATGAAGCCATCACGCCAACAAGGCAAGCTGCTGTTCAAAATCGCGGGCGTCCTCGCCGGCGTCGTGTTCGTTGCTTTTGGAATGCAGGAGCGGTCCGAGCTTTCCAGAACGCTCAAGCTCGGCAAACACGCCGTGGTCGAGCCCATCACGCAGTACACGGAGTTCAAGAAAAGCGGTTCTTCCACCTACACCGCCGAGTTCCACTACAAGACCGACAGCGGCCAGCAGATGGTGGTGAAGCACAGTTTCCCGGAAGAGATCCTGACCGAATTCAAGGCCCATCGCCCGGTCGAAATCGCCTACATGCCCAACGACCCCAGCAGCTTTGTGTTTGTGAAGCAGCAATCCTCATGGACGCTGGTGGCGGTCGGCACCGCTTTGATGCTGGCAGCCCTGCTGCTGGCCTGATCGACGGTTCGACCTTCCGCACCGTGCGCCCTTGTGCCAGGCGCGGGGCTGGGTGAACGCCTGAACCCAGAGCATTGGACTGAATCGCGGAACAGTGAGTTGAGCCGCCAGCCATTGATGGCGAACCCATCGGCCCTTAGAGTGAGGCCATGGCGACGACAACCTACGCGGCTCCACGCACTCTCTTGCCCCTGTGGTGCAACATCGGGCCGGATACCCCCGCAACAAAGCCATGATCACCGTCCGCCCCTCCTCCGAACGGGGCCGGTCCTCCACCGGCTGGCTACACAGCGCCCACAGCTTTTCGTTTGGCGACTACTTCGACCTGCGCCACCAGGGCCATGGCAATCTGCTGGTGCTCAACGACGACACGGTGGCGCCCGGCAAAGGCTTTGGCACGCATGGGCACCGCGACATGGAGATCGTGAGCTATGTCCTCGACGGCGCCCTGGCCCACCAGGACAACCTGCACGAACGCACCGGCCAACAACCTGGCGGCCCAGCGGCCTCGGGAGCGCCAGGGGCTGATTCGGCGGAGGCTCCCACCGGCATCCTGCACCCGGGCGACGTACAGCGCATGAGCGCAGGCTGGGGCGTGCGCCACAGCGAATTCAATGCGCTGCCCGACCAGCCCACCCATTTCCTGCAGATCTGGATCAAGCCCCTGTTCACAGGTATCCGCCCCAGGTACGCACAAAAACACTTCCCGTCCGCAGACCGCCGGGGCCGCCTGGTGCGCATTGCCTCGCGCCGGGGAGAGGACGGCTCGGTGACCATGAACGCCGACGCCTCCATCTGGGCAGGCTTGCTGGATGGCAGCGAAACCGCCACCCAAGTGCTGAACCCCGAACGCCTGGCCTACGTGCACGTGGCGCGAGGGGCGGTGCAGGTCAACGGCATCGCGCTGTCTGGTGGCGATGGCGCCTTGCTGGACGGCGAAAACACACTGACCCTGCACGAGGGCCACCACGCCGAGGTGCTGGTGTTTGACCTGGCGCGGCGTTAAGACACCTGACGCCCAACACCAGCGCGCGGAACTGCCACCATGACCCCCGACAAAGCCTTCCTTCACCTGCCCGAGCTGCAAGGCCGGCTGACCC
Organism: Acidovorax sp. GW460-11-11-14-LB4; assembly: GCF_059423685.1. Taxonomy (NCBI): domain Bacteria; kingdom Pseudomonadati; phylum Pseudomonadota; class Betaproteobacteria; order Burkholderiales; family Comamonadaceae; genus Acidovorax; species Acidovorax sp. GW460-11-11-14-LB4. The sequence continues at coordinate 51,079 of NZ_JBWKYJ010000023.1, forward strand.
CTGCCCATGCCTCGGGCCTGCGCCTCACCGACGAGGTGCTGGCCGAGTGGGACGCCCAGGCGCGCTGCCAGGGCCTGCCCGCCCACTGGCGCCTGCCGGACCACGAGGTCGAGCAATCCCGCCGCGAGGTGCTTTCCACCATCACCGCCGAGCAGCAGGATCTGTGGGTGTTTGCCTATGGCTCGCTGATGTGGAACCCAGGCTTTCACTTTGGCGAAGTGCGCCGCGCCTGCCTGCCCGGCTTCGCACGCCGCTTTGCCCTGAGCACCACCATCGGCCGGGGCACCCCCGATTGCCCGGGCCTGGTGCTGACCTTGCAGCGCACGGGCGACGAAGACCTACAGGGCTGCGAAGGCCTGGCATTCCGCATCCCGGCGCCGCTGGTGGAGGACGAGTCCCGCATGCTGTGGCGGCGCGAGATGATCACCGGCGCCTACTGCCCACAACTGCTGCCCCTGCCAACGCCCCAGGGCGAGGTGCAGGCGCTGGTGCTGGTCGCCAACACAGCCCATACCCATTACCGGGCCAATCTGTCGCTGCAGGCCACGGCCGCGACCATTGCCACCGCCTGCGGGCGTATCGGCAGCAACCGGGACTACCTGGAGCAGCTGGTGCGGCAGTGCGAGGTACTGGACATTGAAGACGCCTATGTATGTGAGCTGGCGGCGTTGGTGGATGCCGCCTGCGGCCACAGCCGCTGAAGCCACAATGGACCGGCGGGCCACGGTGTCAGAACGGCGCCGATTCCGGGTCGGTATCGACGGGCACTTCGCGCGGACCAGTCACCACCCCACCCCCAGCCACCTTACGCGCCGGGGCAGAGGGTGCTGCTGCAGGCATCGGTGGCCGTGATGGCACAGCAGCTTCAGCCCTGTCGCTGGCCACCGCCTGCGCCGCACCCGCCACCCCACTCTCGGTCTCCCCTCCCAGCGCCTCGATCAGGTCCGGAATCAGCTTGACCAGCTCGCCCGTGGCAATCGCCACGTCAGTGTCAAAGCCGCCATCGTCTGCCTTGGTGCCTTCAAACACCGTGTCCAGAAACGACACTTTCTTGATCTGCAGGCCTTCGGTGAGCATGAAGCTCACGCGATCGTCCCAGGTGAGGGCGAGCTTGGTCGGCAGCTTGCCGGCGTCGATGTGGGCCTGCACCTCCTCGATGTCTAGTGGGTGGCGGGCGTAGCGCACCACGGCTTTTTCCTCGTTGGCGCTTTTCAGTTCGCACTCGCGGTCCACCGTGAAGCCCACGGGTGGCTCCTGCTCCTTGAGCCAGTGGGCCATGGCGGCCTGAGGGCTGGTCTGGGTGTCGAGCAGCGACACCGACAGACCCGGCAGCGATTCGACCAACAAGGTCACCACTTCATCGGCACGGCCCTGGCTGGATGTGTCCAGCACCAGCAGGCGCGAGGCCGTGTCGATCCAGATCCACATCGAGCCCTGCTTGGTGAAGGCCATGGGCAGCAGGTCGAGCTTGGCCTCGTCTTTGAGCTCCTTGCTCTCCTTCTTGCCGGGCTTGCGGCCGGTTTCCTTTTCGATGCGTTCGGCCTTTTCCTTGACCTTGCGCGCCAGCACGCTGCCGGGCAACACCTTGGTTTCGACCATGAAACGCAGGATCCACTGCCCGCCCACCGATTCGACCAAGGGGCCATGTAGTTCACCCCGGGGGGGCACCCAGCCCAGCGACTTCTCTTGCGTGGCGCCACATTCCTGGAACGGGGCCTTGGCCAGGGCATCCTCTACTTGCGTCAGCTCGACCTGCCATTGCGGAGCAATGCGGTACACGATCATGTTCTTGAACACGGAAAACCTTTGGTTGGGGTCGCTGCGGACAACGACACGGACACGGAACCCGCCATTGTCGGCGGTCGCCACCCAGGCGCCGGGCCGCTGGGGCACAGGCAGCCCTTGAGGGACTGAGAACGCTACACAATCAATAGCAAACGAGGCATATGCCACTATCGCATCGCCGACTATTAGCCCAAAATTATTTCGGGGGCCACTTTGCAAGCGTTCGCTGCAACTTTACACAGCCTCACCCAACGCGCACGGTGGCGATACGTGGGCGGCAGACACTGGACTCCAATCGCTGAAACGGTCGTTGCAGCGAGCTCACCACCGCGAAAGGACCTCCAGCATGGCATCCCGTTTCTCCCACCCCATCTCTCACCGCATTGCCGCCACCGCCCTGCTCGCCGCCATGGCGTTGCCTGTGCTGGCCCAGCAGCCCCCAGCTGCGCCTGCGGCATCCCCCACAGCCCCCGCCAAGGCCGCCGAGGGCCGCCATGAACGCCACCATGGCGACATGGCCCAGCGCCATGCCAAGCGGCTGGCAGACCTCAAGGGCCAGCTCAAGCTGACGCCTGCCCAGGAATCCGCCTGGACCACCTTCACCACTGCCATGCAGCCCGGCGAACGCCCCGCCCGCCTGGACCGCCAGGACATGGACAAGCTGACCACGCCGGAACGCATCGACCGCATGCGGGCCCTGCGCGCTCAGCACGCTGCCGAAGCCGACCGCCGTGGCGAGGCCACCAAGGCCTTCTATGCCACGCTGACGCCCGAGCAGCAAAAGACTTTTGACGCCCAGGCCCACCGGGGCCACCCCATGGGTGGCATGCGGGGTGGCGAGGGCCGCCACGGGCACGGCGACCACCACGGCGGCATGCGCGGGGGCGAAGGCCGTCCGGCCCCCGCTCCGGCCAAATAAGGCCCCCCGGCCAGGCTGACAGGCGCTAAGGCTCGCACCCGCCAACCCGGCGTTCTTCACTGAACGCCGGGTTTTTTGTTGTGGCGGCCAGCCCATGGGAGCAGCGAACGGCCATATGCGACGCAGCTGTGGATAACTCTGGGCACAGTTCTGGCACAACCGGGCAGTTATCCACACAAAAATCCGCCACCCGAAAGTTGTTGTCGGTGAGCCCCGCACTTTGTGCGAGCTGTCCCACACACTTTGCAGCGACGCAAGTACGCGCGAGCATTGAAGAAAAGACGCTTGTCCACACAAACAGGCGTTCTCTACTACTACTGCTATTTATATATAAAGCTATTAAAGAATAACCAGAACACCAACTCCGGGGCACCCATCACACGCCTGCGACGTGCGGTTCTGCTTGTGGGGGCCTGTCTGCACGGACATCACCACCAGGCCGTGGTGGCTACAGCTCGGCCTGCCCTGCGGCTCACTCAAGTCCTCTTGGGCACCCACAGGCGGTCGTTAACCGCACGAAACGGCTTTACGGCCTGGTACGAGGGATGTGCTGTGCCAAGGCCCTGTGCGCTGCATCGACCATCGTCTGGGCAGGTTCTAACCGCCTCACTGGAGCCCCCAAGCCCCTGCAGTACCGGAAGCGGAGCGTCACATCTGTCTCAGCGCTATTAATTAGAGAGCAAAAAAGGTATACGGCCGTAGCGCTACGGGTCGTTTTGATTGAAATTCCTGCTGCCCACGCGCTCGGTGCGTAAAACTGGGGATAGTTTTGGCACAACCGGGGGCTTATCCACAGAAAAGGGCGACGCGCCGCTTTTGTCCCCGCTCGGGCGACAACGGGAGCTGGGCTGAGTGCACAGGGTTGGCAGCGGGCTAAGTGCTTGCCAGCGCTGGCAAAAATGCAGTTGTCCACACGCAAAGCCGCTCTCTACTACTACGACTATGTATTTATAAAAGACATAAGAAGAAGACAGAGGACAACTGGGGCCACGCACACGGCGGGGGTGAATGGAGGAGGCACCCACTTACCGGGTGTACCCGCCCCGACCGGGATGAACGAGGGGATCTGGAGACGTCCAGAAGGCCGTGGAGGGCCTTGGGCGCAAAAGCAGGCCCAGGGGGGCCGAAACGGACACACAGGTCCCTCACGGAGCTTCTGGGGCCCTCAGGAGGGAGTTAGGGGTTAAGGGCGCCTTGGATGTTCACAAGAGCCAGGAACACCTGGCGGGCGCCGCTTATGCCTGCGAGGTGCGCAGGAAGCTGTCCAGAACGTCCACCGACAGCGCCTTGCTGAACAGGTAGCCCTGGTAGAGCTGGCAGCCCGCGCGGGCCAGCAGAGCGCATTGCTCGGGGGTCTCCACGCCTTCGGCGATCACTTCCAGCCCCAGGCTGCGCGACAGGCCGATGATGGTGTCCACGATCGCAGCGTCGTTGGGGTCGGTCAGCAGGTCGCGCACAAAGCTCTGGTCGATCTTGAGCTGATCGAGTGGCATGCGCTTCAAGTAGCTCAGGCTGGAGTAGCCCGTGCCAAAGTCGTCCAGCGAGAAGCCCACCCCGTACGACCGCAGCGCGGTCATGGTGGCGATGGTGGTCTCCATGTCTTCCACCAGCAGGCTTTCGGTCAGCTCCAGCTTGAGCTGGGCCGAGGGCGCGCCGGTGATGGCGAGCACGCGGGCCACGTCGTCCACAAAGCTGGCATGGCGGAACTGGCGCGAACTCACGTTGACGGCCATGGTCAGGTGCGAAAGGGCCGGGTCGCTCTGCCAACTGGCCAGCAGCTTGCACGCGGTATGTAACACCCAGCGGCCCAGCGGCAGGATGAGACCCGTCTCTTCAGCGAGCGGGATGAACTGCGCGGGCGACACCATGCCGCGCTGCGGGTGGGCCCAGCGCACCAGCGCCTCCACCCCCACACAGCGGCCCGACTGGTGGATTTGCGGCTGAAAGTGCAGCAGGAACTCTTCCTGCATCAGCGCCGAGCGCAGGTCGGTTTCCAGCCCCGCGCGCGCCGTGACCACGGCCTGCATGTCGGGGTCAAAAAAGCGCAAAGTGTTGCGGCCGGCCGTCTTGGCCTGGTACATGGCCAGGTCGGCCTGTTTGAGCAGCTCGCCCACTGTGGTGTGTTCGCCGGTGAACGGCGCAATGCCGATGCTGGGCGTGCTGCGGTACTGGTAGCCCTGCAGCGCATAGGGCACGGCCAGCATGGCCAGGATCTTTTCACCCACGCCCCGGGCGTGCAGCGCCAGCTCATGCGGCTTGGGGCTGAGTTCTTCCAGCATGACCACAAATTCGTCACCCCCCAGCCGGGCCACCGTGTCCACGCTGCGCACGCAGGTGTTCAGGCGCTGCGCCACCTGTTGCAGCAGCAGGTCGCCCTGGTCGTGGCCCAGGGTGTCGTTCAGGGTCTTGAAGTTGTCGAGGTCGATGAACAGCAGCGCCCCGCCCTGCTGGCGCCGCTGCGCGGTGGCCAGGGCCTGGTGCATGCGGTCCATGAGCAGCATGCGGTTGGGCAGGCCGGTGAGCGCATCGTAGAACGCCAGGCGCTGGATCTCGCGCTCGCTGGCCTTGCGCTGGCGGATATCGGTGTTGATGGCCAGGATGGACTGTGGCTGGCCGTCATCGCCACGCACCAGCGTCCAGCGGCCTTCCACCTCGATGGTGCTGCCATCGCGGTGGCACTGCACGATCTCGCCGGTCCACTCGCCCTGCTCCAGCACCGTCTGCGTGGCGTGCCGGAAGTGCGTGGGGTCTTCGTAGAGCAGCGTCTCGATGGACTGCCCCAGTGCCTGCAGCTGCGACCAGCCGTACAGGCGCTCTGCGCTCTTGTTCCAGAAGATGATGCGGTGGTCCAGGTCCCGCACCAGGATGGCGTCCTGGGCCTTGTCCAGCAGCGAGGCCTGGTGGCGGATGCGGATATCGGCCAGCTGCCGCTCGATCTCGGCCGACGCACGCGAGGCAAAGATCTGCAGCGTGGAGGTGATGAAGTCCGTGTCGGCAATCGCGTGGCGGAACAGCACGAAGACGATGCCCACCACCTCGCCGTCGGCATTGCACAGCTGCTGGCCCACATAGGCCTGGGCACCCACCGCGCGCAGCACGGGGGCTTCGGGGTACAGCTGCTGCACCTTGTCGGTCACCACATGGGTGCGCTGCGACATCAGCAACAGGCTGGGCGTGCCGGTCAGGCTGTATTCGTCGTTGGGCAGCATCTGGCCGTCGAGCACGGCGGCCAGCGTGACCACCCGGGGCGCCTGGTCTTGCGAATGCGGCAGCAGCCGCACCACGCAGCCGCCCTGGGCATCCAGCGCATCGGCCATGTTGCGCACCAGCTGCACAAAAAATTCGGTGCCGGTGCTGGCCGACACGGCCGCCGCCACCTTGAGCACCGAAGCCTGCAGCCGCTGCTGTGCCTTGTGCGCGCGCAGGCTGGTGATGCCGATGGCCAGGTCGTTGGACAGCTCCTGCAGCAGCGCGGCTTCTTCGGGGCTGATCTGCAACACGTCGGGTGCATACAGATACAACAGGCCAAAACTGCGGTCCTGCGCGTGGTCGCGCGCATGCTCGCGCAACGGCAGGCAGATCACCCCGTGAAAGCCATGCTCCAGCATGCGCTCTGTCCAGTCGGCAAAGTCCCCTTCGGTGCGGATGTCCTGCACGATCACCGGCTGGCCGGTGCGCACCGCAATGCCCGCTGGGCCCCGGCCATAGGGGTCGTCGGCCGACCAGCTCAGTTGCAGGTTTTCCAGGTAGTTCTGGTTGTAGCCCGCATGGGCCACCGGGCGGATGGATTTGCGCTCGTCGTCCAGCGCAAACCCCACCCAGCCCATGCGGTAGCCACCGATGTCCACCGCAATCTGGCAGATGGCCTGCAGCAGTGTGGCCTCGGACGTGGCGCGGACCAGGGTTTCGTTGCATGCGCTCAGCAGGCGCTGGGCACGGCCCATGCGCGCCAGCTCGCGCTCGGTGCGCAGGCGTTCGGTCACGTCGGTGGCCAGCACCTGGCGGGCTGGGCGCCCGTTGAAGCTGATGCTGCCCGCCGTGATCTCCACATCCATGAAGCTGCCGTCTTTCTTGATGTGGCGGCTGATGACCGGTGCGTTGCGCTGTTCCATCGGAACGGCGCGGATGTTGGCCTCGACATTGGGGCGCCGGTCGGCGGGCCACAGGTCCAGCATCGACATGGACAGCAGCTCGGACTCGGTGTAGCCATAGTGGCGTTCCATCGACCGGTTCACGGCCTGCAGCTGCAGGGTTTCGCGGTCGTACACCCACATGGGGTGCGGGTGCTCGTCAAACAGCATGCGGTATTGCTGCTCGGACGCATGCAGCTGCCCCGCCACATGCCGCAACTGCACCATGGCACCCAGGGACTCGGTCAGTATCTCCAGGTGCGCCACATCGCGGCGCGAAAATGCATTGACCTTGTCCGACGTGACCTTGAGCGACCCGACGATGGCGTCGCCACTGCGCAGCGGAACCGCCATGACCGACCGTACGCCGTGGCGGTGGGGCATCGAAGCCATGTCCCAGCCCTCGGCCTCGGTGTCGTTGCACACCACGGTCTGGCCCTTGCTGAGCGCAGGCCAGAGCAGGCTCTGGTCCACTGGCAGCAGGTTGCCCACCGGGCGCACGTGGTCACCGGCCGAGGCTTGCGCCACCAGCTGGCGGCCTTGCAGCAGCTCCACCATGGCGCCGCGCGCTTCGGTCTGGCGCAGCACGGTGCTGGCCACCAGCTGCAGCACCTCGGGCAGCGGCATGTCCAGCGACGAAATGCGCTGCTGCACCTGCAGCAGCTCGGCATGGTTCTGTGCGTCGCGCTGGGCGTCCAGGTCGGCCAGCTTTTGCGCGCTGATGTCCGTCATGCCGCCCACCATGCGCACGGCCTTGCCCTGCAGGTCGCGGATCAGGAAGCCCCGGTCCAGCACCCAGGCATAGCTGCCGTCCTGGCGGCGAAAGCGGTATTCGTCCGACCAGTGGTTGGCCGTGCCGTCGATGGCTGCATGGATGCCGTCCAGCACCGCCTGGCTGTCGTCCGGGTGCAGCCGCAAGGTCCACGAGGTGCTGTCCGGCGGTAACTGGTCGAGCGGCACGCCGAACAGGGTCTGCATGCCTTCGTTCCACCACATGGCATCGGTGTGCAGGTTCCAGTCCCACACCGCGTCGGCCGTGGCGCGAGAGACCAGGTGAAAGCGCTCTTCGCTCTCACGGCGGGCCTGCCGGGCCTGGTGCTGGGCCGAGATGTCCTGAAACGCCCCCTGAATCCGCACGATGCGGCCGTCGGCGTCGCGCACCGCCTGCCCGGTGGTGCGCACCCAGAAGTGCCGACCCGCCAGTGTGACAAGTTCGGCCTCCAGGTCAAACGGTGTGCCTTGGCGGATGCAGCTCTCAAACGCTGCCTGCATGGCCTGCCGGTGCGGGGGCAGGTACAGCTCCATGATCTGTTCCACCGAGCCCATGCGTCCCGCAATGCCGAAGGCGGCGGCGATCTCCTGCGACCAGTGCAGCTGCAGGCTGGGCAGCTCCACGATCCACCCGCCAATGCGGGCCATCTGCCCGGCCACGCGCAGGGTCTCGCTCTGGGCCAGCAGTTCGGCATGCATCTTGTCGCGCTGCTGCACCAGGTCGGCCAGCACCTGCTTTTGGCGGCGCAGCTCCAGCTGCACCATGGCCTGCTCGGCCAGTATGCGCAGGCCCTCCAGCTGCTCGGCCTCGATGTGCCGGGGGATGGAGTCCAGCACCGCCAGCGTGCCCAGCGCCTGCCCCTCGGGGGTGACCAGCGGCACACAGGCGTAAAAGCGCACATGGGGGTCCTGCGTGACCAGCGGGTTGTGGGCAAAAACCGGGTGCTTGTGGGTGTCGTTGACCACCATGGGCTCGCGGCTGCCGCTCAGTGCATGCGCGCAGAACGCAATCGCGCGCTCGGTCTCCTTGAACGGTACACCCACTGCGGCCTTGAACCACTGCCGGTCGCTGTCCACGAAGTTGACCACCGCCATGGGGCACTGGCATACACGCGCAGCCAGCGTGGCCAGCTGGTCAAAGCTGTCTTCCGCCGGGGTGTCGAGGATTGCGTAAGACTGCAGTGCCTGGAGCCGGGTGGCCTCTGCGGTGGCTTGCGCTGGTGGCATGGTCAGTCCACCGTGGCGCCGCTGCGCACGCAGCTGCCCAGCCTGGTCGGTGCGACCAAGCCATGGGTGGCGGGGCGGAGTAGCGTCGGCAAGGCAATCGGGCAGTAGAGGGAGCGTGCAATGCGGCCGCACCGCGCGCTCAGGTTCACAGCGCCACAAGCACTGTGGCAAAGAGTGTGAATGCTACACCGCACAGTCCTCGCTGGCGACGTGCGCCCATGGGGGTTTGTCCCAAAAAACACAGTGTTTTGACCTCGGGCAGTCACCCAGGCAACCTTCGCGCAGCACGAGGCTTGCTAACGTGGCCCCATGCAGATTTCCGAACTCGCGCAACAGGCCTCGGTGTCCGTCCACGCGCTGCGCCACTACGAGCGGCTGGGGCTCATCCACCCCGATCGCCGGGCCAACGGCTACCGCGACTATCCGGCCCGCATGCGGCGCGAGGTGGTGTTCATCGCCATGTCCCGCCAGCTGGGCTTCAGCCTGCCGCAGATTGCCCTTCGCCTGGATGAATACCGCGCCGGCACCCTCGGCATTGACGACATGGTGCAGGCCTTGCAGGCGCGTGTGGACGCGATCGACCAGCAGATCGCTGCGCTGCAGTCCCAAAAATCCACCGTGCAGGCGCACCAGGCCTGGTTGCGTGGCCAGTTGCTCACAAAGCAGCGATCAAAAACCCAGGGTCGGCAAACACCCTCGGGCGCAGCCACTGCATCTACCAAGCCCTGGCCGCGTGTGCGTGCCCCGTCGGCCCGCAAGCCCTAGACCCCTCGCAGCACCCAAACACCCCC
>NZ_JBWKYJ010000024.1:0-60120 GCF_059423685.1 Acidovorax sp. GW460-11-11-14-LB4
GTGACCTTGGGCGGGGCGGGCGGCGCGATGAATTCGCTGAGCAGTTCGGCCGGCACGATCACCTCGGCCGCCTTGCGCACCAGGCCGGACTGCAGGGCCCAGATGCCCGCCACATGCAGCGCCACCACGGAGCCGACGATCACGGCATTGCGGCTCACACCGCCAGGGGGGGCGAAACGATCAGGGTGAGACATAAAAAGAAAGGAAGGGCAGCGCCGCCCCTAGCATAGGGCGGACGCTGCCGGGTAAACCCGGATTATTTGCGAAAGATCCACCAGGCCGAACCTGCGACCAGGATCAGGCTGCCTGCGAGGGTAGAGAGGAGTTCCATGACTTGCTTTCCAGGATGGAGCTGGCAAGCTGGATCGTCTGCGGCGCCGCATCGTTGCGCAAGGCGGCTACCGGGTTCGAGACACTGCACTGCGCCACCACGTCGCGGGCGCAGCTTTCGCAGCATCCGCATTGGGTGGCCACGCCCAGTTCGAACTGGATCTCATCGAAGCTCATGCCAGCACGGGCATGGCGGGCAATCTCACGGTCCGAAACCCGGCGGCAAACACAGACGATCATGGCGGCAGGCAGTGTGGCTGGCTGTTGAAAGGATGATTGAGATTATAAATACGAATCTATCGCATTTGCAATAAATCATTCCTGCCGACAGGGGGAAGGCGCACCTGCCCGTGTGGAGCTGCCGATACCCCGGGCCTCAGATCTCGCCCGCCGCGGGCTCGTCGCGGCCGTCCAACAGCGCGGAAGTCGCTTCGGCAAGGGTGGAGCAGCCGGTCAAGGCCATGGCGACCTCCAATTCGTCGCGCAGCAGGCGCAGCACATGGGCCACGCCCGCCGCCCCCGCATTGGCCAGGCCCCAAATGGCAGGGCGACCCACCAGCACGGCGGAGGCGCCCAGCGCCATGGCCTTGAGCACATCGGTGCCGCGCCGGATGCCGCCGTCCACCAGCACCGGCACCTTGCCCTGCACAGCCTTCACCACACGGGGCAGCGCGGTGGCGGTGGCAGGGGCCGTGTCCAGCGTGCGCCCGCCATGGTTGGACACGATGAGGCCCGCAGCGCCCAGCGAAACGGCCTGGCGCGCGTCGGCGGGGTGCAGCACACCCTTGAGCAGCACCGGCAGCCGGGTGATGGATTGCAGCCACGCGATGTCGTCCCACGTGGGCGCATGGTGGAGCAGGCCGTCGAACAGGGCGCTCTGGCCGGGGCCCAATGCGGAAGGGGCGGGTGCCTGCAGGCCTGCCAGGTTGACGGGGCCCACGCCGGGCGGAAGCCGAAAGCCCGCACGCCGTTCGCGGTCGCGCACGCCGCTGGTGGGGGCATCCACCGTGAGCACCAGGGCCTCGTAGCCGGCCGCTTCGGCACGCTGCACCAGTGCCTGGGTGAAGCCACGGTCGGGTTGCAGGTAGAGCTGAAACCACAGCGGGCCGCGCCCCGGGTCGGGCAGGACGGCCTGGGCCACGCTCTCCAGCGACACGCTGGCCTGGGTGCTGAGCACCACGCCCGCGCCCAGCGCCGCTGCGGCATAGGCCATGGCCAGTTCGCCGTCGGGGTGCGCCAGGCGCTGGAAGGCCACGGGTGCGAGCAGGATGGGGTGCGCCAGCGTGCGGCCCAGCAGGGGCACCCGGGTGTGCCCACCCGCCAGCGGCCGCAGCACGCGGGGCCACAGGGGCAGGGCGTCCCAGGCGCTGCGGTTGGCGTGCAGACTGATCTCGTCGGCCGCGCCGCCGCTGAAGTACGCCCAGGCGTTGTCGTCCAGCTGCGTGCGCGCGTGTTGCTCGTGGTCGGCCAGGGTGACTAGGCCCGGGGGGATGGTGTGGCGTGCAGGAAATTGGGTCATACAAACAAAAATAGCACCAAGCGATAGTGGATCATGCGCTGGGTGCTATCAAAATAATAGTTTTTGCGGGGTGTCTCATACCCCCGGTCGCAGCCGTGGGGTAGGGGTCTGCGGTTCACACATCGGCCCACATGCGCAGCAGGTTGTGGTACGTGCCCGACAGCGCGATGGCCGACGGGTCGGTGTCGCCGTGGGTCTGGCGCAGCTTGAGCAGGGCCATGTCCATGTCGAACAGCAACTGGCGTTGCTCCAGCCCGCGCACCATGCTCTCCACCCAGAAGAAGCTGCTCACGCGGTGCCCGCGCGTGACCGGCGCGACCTGGTGCACGGTGCTGCTGGGGTACAGGATCATGTCGCCCGCAGGCAGCTTGATGCGCTTCTCGCCCAGGGCTTCGGCAATCACCAGTTCGCCACCGTCGTAGTCGTCGGGCGGCGTGAGGAACAGCGTGCACGACAGGTCGCTGCGCACCCAGCAGCTGTCGGCGCGGGAGTGCATGACGGCGCTGTCCACATGGTTGCCATAGTAGTTGGCGCCATCACCATACTTGTTGAACAGCGGGTTGTAGATGCGGCGCGGCAGCGCGGCCGAAAAGAAGAGGGCGTTGCGATTCAACGCGGCCTTGACCAGGCCCTGGAGCTGGGCGGACAGCTCGCTGGCTTGTGCGAGCTGCAGGTTGTTTTTCTGGTGCACCGCCTGGCCGCCCGCGCTGCGGGCGCCGTCCACCCAGGGGGCGTCGGCCGCCCAGAGCTTTTGCCGGGAGAACGCGACCTCGTCGGCGGTGAGAACGTCTTGGATGTGCAGGAACATGGAGCCATTGTGAACCGGCCCCGGGCAGTGCCGGGGCCGGTTCATTCGAGGGACTTCAGAGGTGCGTCAGAAGCGTGTCTTCAGCGTCAGCTGCACAGCGCGCGGGGCGCCGGGCGTGTAGAAGCCGCGGTACAGGCCTTCGGCATACGTGCGGTCGAACAGGTTGCTCACGTTCAGCTTCAGCGAGGTCTTGTCGTCAAACGCGTACTCGGCCATGGCGTCCACCACCGCAAAGCCGCTGGCGTACACGGCGCGCGAGCCCTCGGGGTTCTGCTTGGCGCGGTATGTCAGGCCAGCACCCACACGCAGCTTGGAGGTGACGGCGTAGGTGCTCCACACGCTGCCGCTGTGCTTGGGCGTGAGGCCGGGTCGGTCACCCTGCACCTGCGCGCCGCCGCCGTTGGCGGCCAGCACCACGTTGCTCTTGTCGATCTTGGCCGACGGGATCCAGGTGTGGTTGAAGAACAGTTCCCATTGGGGAGTGAGGCGGCCCGCTAGGTTGAACTCCATGCCGGTGGCGTGGCGCTTGCCCGAGAGCAGTTCTTGCGCGGCAGCGGTGTCGGGGTCGGTGTTGCGCTCGTTGTACTTCTGGCTGTAGAAGGCAGCCACGCCCAGCAGGGCGCGGCGCTCGAACAGCTCGAACTTGCCGCCGACTTCGATGTTGCGGCTCTTTTCTGGGTCGGTGTTGGCGGTGCGCGCCGTGGTGGTGCCGGGGTTGCCAAACTGGTAGGTGTCGCCCGAGGTGTTGTACGAAGTGCCGTACGACAGGTAGTACGAGGTCAGCTCGTCAGGCTGGAAGATCATGCCAACGCGGGGGCTGAACAGGCTGTCGGAGCGCGAGTTGCTCAGGCTGCCTGCGGCGTTGTGGTACGCGGCGCGGAAGTTGTCGTAGCGCAGGCCGCCGACGAGCTTGAGCGTGTCGCTCAGCGAGACCGTGTCCTGGAAGTACAGGCCCAGGTTGCGCGATGTGAACGTGTTCCACTGCACCGGCGCACGGCCGTCGGCCACCCACGCGCCGTCGTTGGGCGTGCCCACCGTGGTGGTGGGGCGGGTGGTGGTGTTGGCGTAGTTCTGGTTGCGCTTGGCGTCGTCGTCGTAGTAGTCCACGCCGGTCAGCACCGCGTGCTTCTTGCCACCCCAGTTGTAGGTGTTGCTGTAGTCGCTTTGCACCTGCAGCACATTGCTCTCGCCCACGCGGCCCTTGGAGCCACGGGTCAGCACGGTGTTGCTGTTGATCTGGTCCAGCGTGATGGCGCTGTTCTGGAAGCCGATGGTGCTGGCCAGCAGGTCGCGCTCGTACTTGCCGTAGCGCAGGCGCGTGGTCAGCTCGCCGCTGTCGTCAAAGCGGTGGATGTGGCCCAGCGTGAAGTACTGCGATGTGGTGTCGTTGTGGTCGCTGGCCAGGCCGTAGTACTTGCCGGCTTCCAGCGGCATGTTGATCTTGCCGTCGGCCGAGAGGCGCCAGGGGTGGTTGTAGAGCGGGCGGCCCTTGGATTCGAGGTAGTACAACCCGACGGAGAACTCGTCGCGCGTGCCGATGCCCCAGGCAAAGGTGGGTGCAATGCCGCGCTTGTCCTGCTTGGCACCGTAGTTGTCGTACTCCTGCACCATGGCGTTGAGGCGGAAGGCCGAGTTCTCGCCCGTCACCCAGTTGAAGTCGCCGGTGGCGCGGTGGTACTTGCCGGTGCCCAGCGTGTAGCCGGCTTCGTGCTGGTCGATCAGCAGCGGGTACTTGTTGACCTGGTTGACCACGCCGCCGGTCGAGCCCTTGCCGAACAGCATGGAGGCCGAGCCCTTGAGCACTTCGATGCGGTCGTTGTTGAAGGTGTCGCGCTCGATCAGCGGGGCGTCCTTCATGCCGTCCACGTAGATGTCGCCCGCCAGGCCCAGCGAGAAGCCGCGCAGGCGCACGTCTTCTTCACCGGTCTCGCCGGACTGGAAGGTCACGCCCGCCGTGGTGCGCAGCACTTCGCGGAAGTCGTCCTGGTTGCGGTCGTTCATCAGCTTTTCGGTGAACACCGTCACGGACTGGGGGATGTCCTTGATGTCCTGCTTGCCCTTGCCCACGGTGGTCTTCTTGATGAGCAGGGTGTCCTTGCCCTGGACTTCAGCGGCTTCCTTCACCGTCACGGTGGACAGGGTGGTCTCGGACGTGCCGGTCTGCGCCATGGCGCCCATCGAGGCGGCCAGCATCAGCGCGCCCAGTGGCAGCAAGGCCCTGTCGGATTGCGAAGCCTGGGGCAACAGGGTGGCGGGAGAAGCAACGAATGCGGGAGAAGAACGCAGCATGCCGCTGCGGCGCTGGGCGCGAGATTTAGCCAAGAGGGCCTCCGTCAATAGGGGTGTGCAGGTGGCGCGCAGGGGCACCAAGAGCAGGCGAGAGGCAGTGGCTAGATCAACATGGCTGTGCGTCGTCGTGCAGCTTTATGTTACATCAAATGCGGGTCATTCTCATTTGCATTGATGCGGGCGCGCCACACTTCGACAGGGTATGGGCGTAAAAAAACCGGCAGAGCCGGTTCTTTTACGGGTGCGACGCGGGTCGCAAAGCGCCAGGGCTTACTTGACGTGCTTGCCGATCAGGCCAGCCAGTTCAAACATGGAGACCTGGGGTTTGCCGAACAGCTCCTTGAGCTTGGCGTCAGCGTTGATGTTGCGCTTGTTGGTGGCGTCCTGCAGGTTGTTGGCCTTGATGTAGACCCACAGCTTGCTGATGATCTCCGTGCGCGGCAGAGGAGCCGAGCCCACCACAGCGGCCAGCGCGGGGCTGGGCGTGAGCGCCTTCATGAAAGCGGCGTTAGGGGTCCGCTTCTTGGCGGGTGCAGCGGCCTTCTTGGCTGCTGGGGCTGTGGTTGCCGGAGCTTTTTTTGCAGTTGCCATGTTGGGTTGTCCTTGTTGGGAATAAATTTTTACCAGCGAAAACGACGCTTTCCCACTGGCAGGCTGATGCTAATGGGAAAAAAACGCGTTTCCAAGGGAGAAACGGCTTTTTTTGCCTCGATTTGTAGCGGTGGCGCCGCGCACCCCGCAGCAATAGGCCGCCAAGGCGCGCCAGGCTTGACAAACACGCGGCAAAGGGCGGGTTTCAAGTGCGGTTCCCCGGGGGCATCTTCTGGGTGCGGCGTTGGGCACCGCGTCTGTGGTGGCTGCTGCTGCAGCACAATCTTGCACAACAGATTTGCCGCTCAACGAACGCGGCTCGCCCGCAGGCGTGTGCCGCAGCGAGGGGGCGTTCGGTGTGGGGTTCGTGCTCGCCGCTGCCGTTGGGGCGGGTTTGATTGTTGGAACCGTTTGATTGACTGAAAGGATCTTGGAATGGCTGCAGCTTCGCCTCTTCCCCTCACGCCGTTTGCCACCTGCGACTTTTGTGACGTCCACAAGGGCGACACCAGCGGTGCGTTCCGCGTGCTGCCCCCGGTGTTCCAGAGCTTTGGGGGCGTTGCCGCGTTCGCGGGCCCCGTCACCACCGTCAAGTGCCACGAGGACAACACCCAAGTCAAGGCGGCTGTCGAGTCAGCAGGCGAGGGCCGGGTGCTGGTGGTGGATGGCGGCGGTTCGCTGCGCCGGGCCCTGGTGGGCGGCAACCTGGCGGCAGCCGCCGCCCGCAATGGCTGGGCCGGCATCGTGGTGGACGGCTGTGTGCGTGACGTGGCCGAGCTGAACGCGGAAGCCGTCGGCATCCGCGCGCTGGCGCTGATGCCGCTGCCCACCGAGCGGCGTGGCGAGGGGCAACGCGATGTGGCTGTGTCGATCCAGGGCGTGCCCGTGCGCCCCGGCGACTGGCTGTATGCCGATGCCGATGGCATCGTGGTCAGTGCGCAGCCCTTGCACGGCTGAGTCCGGCCTTCTCTGGTTCTGCCCAGTCTGTCCAGTCCCCGTGGTGGGATGGTGAAGACGGTTGCCGAAGGGCCAGTCAGCCGGCGCTGCCGCTCCGCCGCCCTACGCGCAGCGCCGCGCGCGAGGGCAGGGTGGCCAGCAACACGCTGGCCAGGGCAATGACAAAGGCGACCAGTTGCAGGCCAGTCAATACCTCGCCCAAAAACAGCACGCCCACCAGCGCAGCACTCACCGGCAGCATGACCGAGAAAACACCGCCTTGCGCAGCGGGCACGGCCTTGAGCCCGGTCATCCACAGCCACACCGTCCACATGCAGGCGGCCAGCGCATAAAACAGCAGCAATAGCCAGGTGCCCCATCCCACCGAGGCAAACGGGAAGTCCAGCGCGAAGTACAGGCCAAACGGTGTCGTCAGCACAAAGCCCCACAGGTTGATGAGCGAGGTGATGCGCTTGGGCCCCAGGCTGCCGGTCAGCTTCTTGCCGATCACCGTGTATGCGGCCTCGCAAATCACTGCCCCCAGCAGCAGCATTTGGCCCCACCAGGCATGGTTTGCAGTGTTTTTGGCTCCAAGCGCAGGTTCCATATGCGCTGCGTGCTCTGGTTTTGATAGTGAGAACAGGGCAATGCCAATCACCGCACAAAGCACCGCCATCCAGGTGCGAGGCGCCACCCGTTCACCCAGAAATGCCCATCCCAACAATGCCACGGCTGCAGGAATGGCTGCCATGGTCACCCCTGCCGAGACCGCGTCGGTCAGGCTCACGCCATAGATCATGCAGATGGTGAACAGAAAGTTGCCCAGAAAGGACTCCAGGAACAGCAGCCGTTTGGTCTGCGGCGTCAGTGGCGGCTCGTTGTCGGGCTTCTTGAGCCAGTGCAGCATGGCGATGCCCCCGATGCCAAAGCGCATCCAGGCCAGCAAGAGCACGGGCAGCACGGCTGCCAAGGGTTTGGAGAGTGCCACATAACTGCCCACCAGCGACATGCTGAGGGCCAGGCACACATAGGCGAAAGGGCGGCTGGGAGCGGGCGTATTCACTAGACTGGGGCGCTGTTCAATCAAAAACGACTGCGCATCATGCCCGAGCCTTCTTTGCCTGCTGGCACCCCACGCCATGTGTTTTTATACGGCACCTTGCGCCGCGGTGGGTCGAACGACATCACGCGCTTGTTGCCTGCGCCACACTGGGTGGGTTTTGCGCAGGTGCCGGGAGTGTTGTTTCACCTGGGGGCTTATCCGGGCATGACGCTGGGTGGCGATCAGCCGGTGCATGGCGAGGTGTACGCCATCGAGCCTGCGCTGGAGGGAGTTCTGGATGCCATCGAAGGACTGGGCGGAGATGACCCGACCGACGAATACCTCAAGCGCGAGATCGTGGTGACAGTTGAGGGCCAGCGGCTGTCTTGTCTGGTGTACGAGATCCATCCCCGATACACAGAGGGCGCACGCCGGATCGAACATGGCGACTGGCTCAGGGCAGTTGGCACTGCGCCCGCTTGAATTATCACAATACGAAAGTTAAATTTCTTGATGTGGAATGCGATAGATGTTGCATTGCCGCAATTTTTCTCGATATGAGAAATCAATTTCTGTATTGAGAAATCACGTGGTTAAGTGGTTGTTTTGAAAGAAGAAAATTTATCTCTTCTATAAGACATAAGAGCTTGCGCAAGTCTTATAGAAGACTTAAAGTTGTCTTCAAGGGCGGCACACAGCAGCCCGGCGTTTTCAACCAACCCCTGGAGTGATCTCATGCCCCAATCCCTCAACGAACAACTGAGCCGCGAACAGCAAATTGCCGCCCTGGAAAAAGACTGGGCGACCAACCCCCGCTGGAAGGGTGTGAAGCGCGGTTACTCCGCTGCCGACGTGGTGCGTCTGCGTGGTTCGCTGCCCATCGAGCACACGCTGGCCAAGCGCGGCGCCGAAAAGCTCTGGGACAAGATCAACGGCGGTGCCAAGAAGGGCTACGTCAACGCTTTCGGCGCCATCTCTGCCGGTCAAGCCATGCAGCAGGCCAAGGCTGGCCTCGAAGCCGTGTACCTGTCGGGCTGGCAAGTCGCCGCTGACGGCAACACATCCGAAACCATGTACCCCGACCAGTCGCTGTATGCGTATGACTCGGTGCCCACCATGGTTCGCCGCATCAACAACACCTTCAAGCGCGCCGACGAAATCCAGTGGGGCCGTGGCATCAACCCCGGCGACAAGGAATTCATCGACTACTTCCTGCCCATCGTGGCCGACGCTGAAGCCGGCTTCGGCGGCGTGCTGAACGCCTTCGAACTGATGAAGAACATGATCGCTGCAGGTGCAGCCGGCGTGCACTTCGAAGACCAACTGGCTGCCGTGAAGAAGTGCGGCCACATGGGTGGCAAGGTGCTGGTGCCTACGCAAGAAGCCTGCGAAAAGCTGATCTCCGCACGTTTTGCCGCTGACGTGATGGGCGTGTCCACCATCGTGCTGGCCCGTACCGACGCCGAAGCCGCCAACCTGATCACGTCCGATCACGACGCCAACGACAAGCCTTTCCTGACCGGCGAGCGCACGCAAGAAGGCTTCTACCGCGTGAAGAATGGCCTGGAACAAGCCATCAGCCGTGGCGTGGCCTATGCCCCCTACGCGGACCTGGTGTGGTGCGAAACCGGCGTTCCAGACATCGGCTTTGCCCGTGAGTTTGCACAAGCCGTGCACGCTGCCTGCCCCGGCAAGCTGCTGTCGTACAACTGCTCGCCATCGTTCAACTGGAAGAAGAACCTCAACGACAAGCAGATCGCTTCGTTCCAGGAAGACCTGTCGGCTCTGGGCTACAAGTACCAGTTCATCACGCTGGCCGGCATCCACATCAACTGGTTCAACACCTTCCAGTTCGCCCATGCATACGCTCAGGGCGAAGGCATGAAGCACTACACCGAAATGGTGCAAGAGCCGGAATTCGCAGCTCGCGAAAAGGGCTACACCTTCGTGTCGCACCAGCAGGAAGTGGGCGCAGGCTACTTCGACGACGTGACCACGGTGATCCAGGGCGGCTCGTCCTCCGTGAAGGCCCTGACGGGTTCGACCGAAGAAGAGCAGTTCCACTGATCTGCGGGGCTCAGCGCCGCTTCGTTGTGGCGCCAAATGCACTCGAAAAAGCCCGAAGCAGATGCTTCGGGCTTTTTTTCTGGGTGCTAGGGTTAAAATCTGGCGAAATTCACTGCACAAGAGCGAGAAAGGCAATCTGGTTATGACACCGCGAACTACATCGGAGATGTTGACCGGCCGTTGAGGCTGGCTGTTCGCGCCTGCACGAGATTGCACACACCTCCAAAAAGCGCGGACCTGTTCCGCGCTTTTTTGTTTTACGGGCCTGGCACGTGCCCGCACCCATTGCACTGATCACAGAGAAAGAGTTGCTCCCATGATTCACATCACGCTTCCCGACGGTTCACAGCGCGAGTTTCCGGGCCCCGTCACCGTGGCCGAGGTGGCCGCCTCCATTGGCGCCGGTCTGGCCAAAGCCGCCCTGGCGGGCAAGATCGGCGACAAGGTGGTGGACACCAGCTACCAGATCACGGCTGACAGCGCGCTGTCCATCGTGACGGCCAAGGATGCGGATGGCCTGGAGGTGATTCGTCACTCCACCGCTCACTTGCTGGCCTACGCGGTCAAGGAACTGTTCCCTGACGCGCAGGTCACTATCGGCCCGGTGATCGAAAACGGCTTTTATTACGACTTTGCCTACAAGCGCCCCTTCACGCCTGAAGACCTGGTGGCGATTGAAAAGCGCATGGCCGAACTGGCATCCAAGGACGAGCCCGTGGTGCGCCGCGTGCTGCCGCGTGACGAGGCCGTGGCGTATTTCAAGGGCCTGGGTGAGCACTACAAGGCCGAGATCATCGCAAGCATTCCCAGCAACGAAGACGTGAGCCTGTACCGCGAAGGCAATTTCGAAGATCTGTGCCGCGGCCCCCACGTGCCCAGCACCGGCAAGCTCAAGTTCTTCAAGCTCATGAAGGTTGCGGGCGCCTACTGGCGTGGCGATCATCGTAACGAGATGCTGCAGCGGGTCTATGGCACGGCCTGGGCTACCAAGGATGAGCTGCAGCAGTATTTGACGATGCTGGAGGAGGCAGAAAAGCGCGACCACCGTAAACTCGGCCGCGAGTTGGATCTGTTCCACATCGACGAACACTCGCCTGGCACAGTGTTCTGGCACCCCAAGGGCTGGACGGTGTGGCAGGAGGTGGAGCAGTACATGCGCCGCGTGTACCGCGACAACGGCTACCAGGAGGTCAAGGGGCCGCAGATCCTGGACCAGGGCCTGTGGGAGAAAACCGGGCACTGGGACAAATACCGCGAGAACATGTTTGTCACGGAGTCGGAAAAGCGCGACTACGCGCTCAAGCCGATGAACTGCCCTGGGCACATCATCATTTTCAAGCAAGGTATCAAGAGCTACCGCGACCTGCCTTTGCGGTTTGGTGAGTTCGGCCAATGCCACCGCAACGAGCCGACTGGGGGGCTGCACGGCATCATGCGCGTGCGTGCATTCACACAGGACGACGGCCATATCTTCTGTACTGAAGACCAGATCCAGTCCGAAGTCGTGGCGTTCACCACGTTGCTGCAGAAGGTTTACAAGGACTTCGGGTTCACGGACATCATCTACAAGCTGTCCACACGGCCTGAGAAGCGAATCGGTAGCGAGGAAAGCTGGGACCGTGCCGAGAACGCCTTGGCTGAGGGTCTAAGGGCATCCGGTTGCGATTTTGAATACCTGCCCGGAGAGGGCGCCTTTTACGGTCCCAAGATCGAGTACACGCTCAAGGACGCGCTGGGGCGCCCCTGGCAGTGCGGCACGATTCAGGTGGATCCGAATATGCCCGAGCGCTTGGACGCAGAGTTTGTGGGTGAAGATGGCGCCCGCCATCGGCCCATCATGCTGCATCGCGCCATCGTTGGTAGCTTGGAGCGCTTCATTGGCATTCTGATCGAGCAGCACGCGGGGGCCTTGCCTACATGGCTCGCTCCCGTGCAGGTTTCGGTGCTGAACATCACTGACGCTCAGTCCGATTACTGTCGTGAAATCGCAGCAAAACTGCAAAAAGCGCTGCCCAATCAAGGCCTTAGGGTGGCCCTGGATCTGCGCAATGAGAAGATTACGTATAAAATACGGGAGCATTCGATGCAAAAGCTGCCCTACATCCTCGTCGCAGGCGACAAGGAAAAGGCAGCCGGCGCCGTCGCAGTGCGAGCCCGGGGTAATCGTGATCTCGGCGTGATGTCGGTGGATGCGTTCATTGAATTGATCGCTAACGACATCGCCACCAAAGCCTGATTTTGAACACAAAACTGCTTTGCCGCTCGCGGACTGTGCGGAAGTAGCTACTTTATTTGTAGCATTTTGATTCAAGGAAGATAGCCATCGCTACTGAATTTCGTGATCGTCGCCACCGGGAAGAGCGCAAGCACCGCCTGAACCGTGAAATCATGGCCCCGGAAGTCCGCCTGTCCGGGCCGGACAACGAGCCTTTGGGTGTTGTCAGCCTCATGGAGGCCTTGCGCATGGCCGGTGAGCTGGACGTGGATCTGGTGGAAATCGCCGCTACGGCGAATCCGCCGGTATGCCGCCTCATGGACTACGGCAAGTTCAAGTACCAAGAGCAAAAGCGTGCGGCAGAAGCCAAAGCCAAGCAGACGGTCATTGAGATCAAGGAAGTCAAGTTCCGCCCCGGAACGGACGATGGCGACTACAACATCAAGATGCGCAACATTCGCCGCTTTTTGGCGGATGGCGACAAGTGCAAGATCACGCTGCGGTTCCGCGGTCGTGAAATCACGCACCAGGAACTCGGCTTGGCTTTGCTGAACCGGATTCGTGACGAGTTGGCTGACAGCATCATCATTGAGCAGTTTCCTAAGTTGGAAGGCCGCCAGATGATCATGATGATTGCTCCGGGCAAGAAGAAGCCCGCGGCCAAGCCAGCGGCTGAAGGCGCGGCCCCAGCAACGGGTGCGGCGGCGTAGGTTTGCCAATCAGTGTCAGATTTTGAGCGCCACGCCCGAAGGGGCGGGGTGTTTGAAAAGGCGGGGCTTTCGAGCACTGCCGACCGGAAGGTGAAAGCCTTTCGATAAAAGTGGCTCGGGGCCAACAAGTTTGCAGATCGGTTTGCAAACGCCTCACGAGCACAACGAAAAAGGAGCATTCACATGCCCAAAATGAAGACCAAGAGCAGCGCGAAAAAACGTTTCCGCGTTCGTCCAGGTGGTACCGTCAAGCGCGGTCAAGCCTTCAAACGTCACATCTTGACCAAGAAGACCACCAAGAACAAGCGCCATCTGCGTGGTGCGGTTGCTGTGCACGAGACCAATATGGGCTCGATTTCACAGATGCTGCCCGGCATGGGCGTTTAATTTACTGACGAACAAGGAGTACATACATGCCTCGCGTCAAACGTGGTGTAACGGCCCGTGCCCGTCACAAGAAAGTTCTCGCCCTTGCCAAGGGTTTCCGTGGTCGCCGCGGTAACGTCTTCCGTATCGCCAAACAGGCGGTAATGAAGGCTGGGCAATATGCCTACCGTGACCGCCGCACCAAGAAGCGCGTGTTCCGCCAGTTGTGGATCGCCCGTATCAACGCCGCTGCCCGTGAACTGGGCCTGACCTACAGCCAGTTCGCCAACGGCCTGAAGAAGGCATCCATCGAGATCGACCGCAAGATGCTGGCCGACCTCGCAGTGCACGACAAGGCTGCCTTTGGCAGCATCGTGGAGCAAGTCAAGGCCAAGCTGGCTGCTTGAGTTCACGATGAGCGGCTATCGTTCTGATAGCTGCTTGCGCAATAACAGCAAGGGCTAGGGCTTGAAAAGGCACTAGCCCTTGTTCATTTTCAAGAGTCGATATGAACGAGTTGGATTCCCTGGTCGAGAGCGCGACGCAACTGTTTGCCCAAAGCGCAACCCCTGCTGACCTCGAAAACGCCAAGGCGCAGTTTCTGGGCAAGTCAGGTCGCGTGACCGAGCTCATGAAGGGCATGGCGCAGCTGTCCGTCGAGGAAAAGAAATCCCGCGGCGCAGCCATCAACGTTGCCAAGCAGGCCATCGAGGCTGCACTGACCGCTCGCCGCCAAGCTCTGGCCGATGCCGAACTTCAATTGCAGCTCAAGGCCGAAGCACTGGACGTGAGCCTGCCAGGCCGTCAGCGCGGGCAGGGGGGCTTGCACCCGGTGTCGCTCACGCTTGAACGCATCCAGGGCATCTTCGGTTCCATGGGTTTCGACGTCGCCGAAGGCCCCGAGATCGAGACCGACTGGTTCAACTTCACAGCATTGAACACGCCGGAAGACCATCCTGCGCGTTCCATGCATGACACGTTCTATGTGGAGGGCGGCACTGCCACCGCTCCCAACCTGCTGCGCACACACACCAGCCCCATGCAGATCCGCCATGCGGTCCAGCATGTCAAAAAGCACCGGGCTGCGCTCGATGCCGGTCAGGCTATGCCCGAGATCCGCGTCATTGCACCCGGCCGTACCTACCGCGTGGACAGCGACGCTACGCACTCGCCCATGTTTCACCAGTGCGAAGGTCTCTGGATTGGTGAGAACGTGAGTTTCAAGGACCTGAAAGTCATCTTCACGGATTTCTGCCGTACGTTCTTCGAGAGCGACGATCTCGTGTTGCGCTTCCGTCCCAGTTTCTTCCCGTTTACAGAGCCCAGCGCCGAGATCGATATCCAGTTCCAGACGGGCCCGCTGGCAGGTCGTTGGCTCGAAGTGGCTGGCTCGGGCCAGGTGCACCCCAACGTGGTGCGCAACATGGGTCTTGACCCTGAGAAGTACATCGGCTTTGCATTCGGCATGGGACCCGACCGCCTGACCATGCTGCGCTATGGCGTCAATGACCTGCGCCTGTTCTTTGACGGCGACATCCGCTTCCTGTCGCAGTTCCAGTAAAGCCCGCCGACTTCGCGCCGTGCGCGTGCCCTGTGGCCGTGCTGCGCACCTTCCGTACAAGAGTGTCCGACTATGCAATTTCCTGAATCCTGGTTGCGTGAGTTCTGCAACCCCCCTTTGACGACGGCCGAGCTGGCCGAAACGCTGACGATGGCCGGCCTCGAGGTGGAGGAGCTGCGCCCCGTGGCCCCGCCTTTCACCAAGATCGTGGTGGGTGAGATCAAGGAGGCGGTACAGCACCCAGACGCCGACCGCCTGCGTGTGTGCCAGGTGGACGTGGGGCAGGACGCCCTGCTGAACATCGTTTGTGGTGCGCCCAATGCCCGCGTGGGTATCAAGGTGCCTTGCGCACTGGTGGGTGCCGAGCTCCCGCCGGGTGACGATGGCAAACCTTTCCTCATCAAGGTGGGCAAACTGCGCGGTGTGGAAAGCCAAGGCATGTTGTGCTCCGCCCGTGAGCTCAAATTGTCAGAGGACCATGGAGGCCTGCTGGAGCTGGATGCCTCAGCCCCCGTGGGCCAGGACATCCGCGAACACCTGAACCTGGACGACACGCTGTTCACGCTCAAGCTCACGCCCAATCTTGCGCATTGCCTGAGCGTCTATGGCATCGCGCGAGAAGTGTCCGCATTGACGGGTACGCCGCTAAAAAATCCATCGTTCCCTGCCGTGGCCGCAAAGCTGAAGGACAAACTGCCCGTCAAAGTGAGCGCGCCTGACCTGTGTGGCCGTTTCTCCGGCCGTATCGTGCACAACGTGAATACGCGGGCTGCCACGCCTCAGTGGATGCTCGATCGCCTGGCACGCTGTGGCCAGCGTGGTGTGTCGCCGCTGGTAGACATTTCCAACTATGTGATGTTTGAGTTGGGACGTCCTTCGCACATTTTTGATCTGGACAAGATCCATGGTGGCCTGGACGTGCGCTGGGGAAAGCCGGGTGAGCAGCTGAAGCTGCTCAATGGCAACACCATCACGGTGGATGACAAGGTGGGCGTGATCGCCGATGACAGCCAGGTAGAATCGCTGGCGGGCATCATGGGCGGAGACGCCACGGCGGTGTCTGATGAAACCCGGCACATCTATATCGAGGCGGCTTTCTGGTGGCCCAAGGCGGTGGCAGGCCGTTCGCGCCGCTTCAACTTCTCGACGGATGCCGGCCATCGTTTTGAGCGCGGCGTGGATCCGAGCCTGACGGTGGAGCACATCGAGCGCATTACCCAACTCGTCATCGATATCTGCGGTACGGCCGATACAGCATGCGGCCCTATGGACGACCAAGTGGTGAACTTGCCTGTGCCACAGCCTGTCACGCTGCGCGTGGCGCGTGCTGCCAAGGTCATCGGCATGCCGCTGACGCAGGTGCAATGCGCCGACGCGCTGACCCGCCTGGGTCTGCCGGTGGTGCAGGGCGAAGGTGCGCTCACGGTCACGCCGCCGTCGTTCCGTTTCGATATCACCATCGAGGAAGACCTGATCGAAGAAGTGGCCCGTATGGTGGGCTACAACAACCTTCCGACCACTCCACCGCTGGCACCCATTACGCCCAAGCTAGCGCTCGAGGCCACGCGCAGCCCGTTTGCGGTGCGCCGTTCGCTGGCAGCCCTGGGGTATCAGGAAACGATCAATTTCAGCTTTGTGGAGGAGCGTTGGGAGCACGAGCTGGCTGCCAACCCGCAACCCATCAAGCTGCTCAATCCGATCGCAAGTCAGATGAGCGTGATGCGCTCGACTTTATTGGGTTCTCTGCTACAAGTTTTGAAGTTCAACCTGGACCGCAAGGCCGAGCGGGTGCGCGTCTTCGAACTGGGCCGTGTGTTCCTGCGCGACGGCGGCGTGCGCAACACCGACACCACGGTCGAAGGCTTTCACCAGCCCATGCGCGTGTCGGGCTTGGCGTATGGTCCGAACGACATGCTGCAGTGGGGTCGCAAGGACCAGGCCATCGACTTCTTTGATGTGAAGGGGGACGTGGAAGCGCTTCTGGCCCCCCTGCGCGCAACGTTCGAGCCCGGCACCCACCCCGCCATGCACCCTGGCCGTTGCGCCCGCGTGCTGGTCGATGGGCGTGCCATGGGCTTCGTGGGCGAATTGCACCCCCAGTGGCGCCAGTCGTGGGACCTGCCTCAGGCGCCTGTGATGTTCGAACTGGAGCTTGACGCCGTGCTGCAGCGTGTGGTGCCTCAGTTCAAGCAGGTGACCAAACACCAGGCTGTCGAACGAGATTTGGCCGTGGTGGTGGCAGAGCGCGTGACGCACGCCGACATCATGGGTGCGGTAGAGCAGGCCGTCCCGGGTGGCATGCTCCGCTCTGCCGTGCTGTTTGACGTGTATCGGCCCAAGGCGCTGCGGGCGGGCGAAGAGGCGCCTGCGGGTGGCTTGGCCCCCGGCGAGAAGAGCTTGGCCGTGCGCCTCACTCTGGGGCGCGATGAAGCCACGCTCACTGAGGCAGAAATCGACGCAGCGATGCAATCCGTGATCACTCAGTTGACGCAGCGCACGGGCGCCCGTCTGCGGGTGTGATGATGTCCAAGGGGAGTGACGAGCCATGATCGAATTCGCAGTTGAAAGCCTGGAAACACCGGCACTGACCAAGGCGCAGTTGGCGGATCTGTTGTTCGATCAGATCGGCTTGAACAAGCGCGAGTCCAAGGACATGATCGATGCCTTCTTCGACTTGATTGCCCAAAGCCTTGTCGAAGGCAAGGACGTGAAGCTTTCGGGGTTTGGTAACTTTCAGATCCGCACCAAGGCTCCCCGTCCCGGGCGCAATCCACGCACGGGCGAGGCCATACCCATCAAGGCGCGTCGCGTGGTGACTTTCCATGCCAGCAGCAAACTCAAGGAGCAGATTCAGACGGCCGCTGTTGCGTGAGTTTGTGCTGTTTTTGTTGCCAAGATGTTCTTGGTGGCTGGCGGTGCAGGCTGGTCTGCAGTACGCTTGAAAGCTTTCCCGTTTGAACACGCATCTCATGGGCACCACCCTCCCTTCCATTCCCGCCAAGCGATACTTCACGATTGGTGAGGTTGCGGAGCTGTGCGGCGTCAAACCGCATGTTTTGCGTTACTGGGAGCAGGAGTTCACGCAGCTGCGGCCCATGAAGCGGCGTGGCAACCGGCGTTATTACCAGCACCATGAGGTGCTGATGATTCGCCGCATCCGTGATCTGCTGTACGACCAGGGCTTCACCATCAGTGGAGCGCGCAATCGCCTGCAAGAGCTTGCACATGCTGCGCGAGAAGTTGTTGGGTCGGACGAGGCTTCTCTGTCGCAGGACGCAGAGCCACCCAGCATGCTGGTGGACAGCGCGCGCGACCTTTCCATCGTTGCTGCGGGCTTCTCTCTGGACTCCAACGCAGTGCGCCAAGAATTATTTGAAATTCGTGCGCTACTTTCTCTGAACTGAGCTTTTTTCTGCATATAATCTAAGTCTTGTCGGCGTGTAGCGCAGCCTGGTAGCGCACTTGCATGGGGTGCAAGGGGTCGCGAGTTCGAATCCCGCCACGCCGACCATTGATAGCAAAAGCCCAGAGCCGAAAGGTTCTGGGCTTTTTTGCTTTTCTCCTCCGCTGGTTTTAACGGCGTCAGCGTTGCGGTTCGGTGGTGGCGCATTGCTCCATGCACACACTGTGCTTGCGTGCCGTGCGTGCGGCGACGTCAGGCGCCCTTGCCGGTGGCATCGGCAGTGCAGTGATGACGGGGCCAGGGAGGGGCGCAACAATACGCCCACGATGGGCATGGAGACCTTCATGATTGATGGCTTGGTAGCCGGACGGCTTTACGGTGAGGCGGAGCGCCGCACGGACAAAGCGGGCAAGGCCTACACACTGGCGAAGGTGAGAGCCAGTACGGTAGAGGGCGAAGTGCTTTTCATCAACGTCATCGCCTTTGACGAGGGTCTCTGCGCGTCACTTCACCAGTTGCGCGACGGTGATTCAGTGGCGCTTTCTGGCAGCTTGAATCCTCGTGTCTGGGCGGACAAACAAGGCAACGCGAGGCCCGCGCTGGATATGGTGGCACACCGGTTGATCAGCCTGCCGCTCTCTGGTATCGAGCAGTAGGCATATGCGGCGCAAGCTGTGCCATGGGATGACACGCGGAGCAGGGCGGGCCCACAAGCGCACCCGGACCGGGCGCTGTACCTAGCCTGTCTTGCGAGGGTTGCCTTTGGGCGTGGGCGCAAAGCCCAATGCCTTGAGCTCATCCTCGCTCATGTGTAGCTCTGTCAATTCGGGCTGGCGCGCCTCGATGGCTCGGCGCCGCTCGAAATTGGTGGGAGGACCTTTTTCTTCCTGGCGGCGATCCTTGCCAGTGCGGCGGTCCATGCTGCCTCTGCGTTCGACACTCATGATGGTGCTGGTTGTGGAGGTGTGAGACTTTGGTGTGTGGCCTGTCGTCAGTTGACCGGGCAACCTGTGGTGGCAAGTTGAAGCGCACAGTCTGCATCAGTTGCCGATGTTTGCAAACACCTAAGCTGCCATCTGGCGGGCGCAACACACGCGCGACACCATTGTTGACGATGGGGGTGGGCGCACCGAGTGGCGGCCCCCCCTGTTGGCAGCGCTGTATCGCATGTCCCGGCAGTGGGTTGATCTGCGCCACCCACTGGTCGCACCGCCTGTTCTTGTTGTCCAGTGGTGGGCTGGGTTGTTGCTCCGGAGCCGCCAATGAAAAAGCCCTGACTCTTGCGAATCAGGGCTTTTCATTTGGTGCCGGAGAGATGAATCGAACACCCGACCTTCTCATTACGAATGAGCTGCTCTACCGACTGAGCTACACCGGCTTAGCCTTGGATTATAGCGTGGAATGGTAGCTGGTCACGCGTTCCACCTCATTTTTTGAGCCGAGGATCACGCTGACGCGCTCATGGAGCTGGGTGGGCTGGATGTCGAGGATGCGTTGCTTGCCATTGGTGGCAGCACCACCGGCTTGTTCTACCAGCCAGCCCATGGGGTTGGCCTCGTACATCAGGCGCAGCTTGCCGGGCTTGTTGGGCTCGCGTTTGTCCCACGGGTACATGAAGACGCCGCCACGGGTCAGGATGCGATGCACGTCGGCCACCATGCTGGCGATCCAGCGCATGTTGAAGTCCTTACCACGCGGGCCTTCCTTGCCCTGCAGGCATTCCTCGATGTAGCGCTTCACGGGCTCGTCCCAGTGGCGCATGTTGCTCATGTTGATCGCGAATTCTTTGGTGTCCTCGGGGATGCGCACGTTCTCCTCGGTCAGCACGAAGGAGCCCTGTTCGCGGTCGAGGGTGAACATGGCCACGCCGTCGCCCACGGTGAGCACCAGGGTGGTCTGCGGGCCGTAGATGCAGTAGCCTGCGGCCACTTGCTGGGTGCCGGGCTGCAGGAAGTCGCCTTCCTCCACGCCACGGTCACCATCGGGCTTTTTCAGCACGCTGAAGATGGTGCCGATGCTCACGTTCACGTCGATGTTGCTGGAGCCGTCGAGGGGATCGAACAGCAGCAGGTATTCACCTTGCGGGTAGCGGTTGGGCACCAGGTAAATGCCGTCCATTTCTTCAGACGCCATCGCCGCCAGGTGGCCGCCCCATTCGTTGGCCTCGATCAGCACCTCGTTGGCGATGATGTCGAGCTTTTTCTGGATTTCGCCCTGCACGTTTTCACTGCTGGCCGTGCCCAGCACGCCGCCCAGTGCGCCCTTGTTCACGGCGTGGCTGATGCTTTTGCAGGCGCGGGCCACCACTTCCAGCAGCAGGCGCAGTTGCGAGGGAATGAGTCCGTCCACCCGTTGTTGTTCAACAAGGTAGCGGGTCAGGCTGATGCTTTTTGCCATGTCAGTCTCTTCTCGGTCGTGGTTTATTCGGCGAGTGCGCGGGTCACTACCTCGCGCACATCGTTGGACAGATCAGGCTTGGCGGCCACGCGAGCAATGGCCTCGCGCGCGGCACTGCGCCAGGGGTCCGCCAGCTTCTTCCAGCGGTCGAGCGCGCGCGCGAGGCGGGCCGCAACCTGCGGGTTGATGGCGTCCAGCTCGATCACGCGGTCGCTCCAGAACACGTAGCCCGCAGCGTCCGACCGGTGGAAAGCACCGGGGTTGGCGCTGCAGTAGCTGAAGATCACGCTGCGCGCCCGGTTAGGGTTCTTCAGGCTGAAGTCCGGGTGCTGCATGAGCTGGCGCACGGCGGGCAAGACGTTGCCGCCACGGTCGGGCGCACCCGCTTGCAGTGCAAACCACTTGTCGATGACCAGGGGCTCGTCCTTGAACAGCGCATGGAAGCGGGCGAGGGCCGGTGTGGCCAGTTCGCTGCCGCTGGCCACCAGGGCCGTGAGGGCATTGAACCGGTCGGTCATGTTGCCGGCGACCTTGAAGCGCTGGTACGCCTTGCCAGGCCAGACCACATCACCTGTCTTTTGCGCGGCAATGCACAACATGTGCAGCGCCAGGCCACTGAGTGCGCGGCGGCCGGAGGAGACGGGGTCGGGGCGATAGCCGCCGGTGTCCTGGTTCTGTTCCCAGACGGTTTCCCAGTCGGCCTGCAGCGCCAGCGCCAGCTCTTCGCGCATGGCTTCACGCACTGCGTGGATGCGCTGCGGGTCCACCACATCCAGTTGCTCGGCGATGTACGTCTCGGAGGGCAGCGTGAGCACCAGCTCCTTGAACGCCGCGTCCAGGGCCGGGTTGCGCAGCACGCTGCGCATGGCCTCTACAAACGCCGTCGACAGAATGGTTTGCTCAAATCGGCCGGTAGCGCCTGTTGTATATGCTTCATTAGCTATTGTATTAATAGCAATTCGCAGTGCCAGGCGCTGCCCAGCTTCCCAGCGGTTGAAAGCGTCGGCGTCGTGCGCCAGCAGCGTGAGCAACTGCACGTCGGTGTAGTCGATGTCCAGCACCACGGGGGCACTGAACCCGCGCAGCAGCGATGGCACAGGCTCGCTGTCCAGGTTGGTGAAGGTGAGGGTCTGCGATGCCTCGGTGAGCACCACCACGCGCGAGGTGCTGCCGGACGAATCTTCGCCCGACAGGTGCAGGGGCAGGGCGGCACCGGTGGTGGCATCGATCAGGCCCAGCTCGACCGGGATGACGAATGGCTGCTTCTCGCTTTGGCCGGGCGTAGGGGCGCAGCTTTGCGATAGCGTGAGTGCATAGCAGCGCGTGGCAGCGTCGTAGCGGCCCGTGGCGCGCACGCGGGGCGTGCCGGCCTGGCTGTACCAGCGCTTGAACTGCCCAAGGTGCTGCGTGAGCGGACTGCCCGGGTTGGCATCGGCTATTGATCGCACAAAATCGTCGCAGGTCACGGCCTGGCCGTCGTGGCGCTCGAAGTACAGCTTCATGCCCTTGGCAAAGCCTTCGCGGCCCACCAGGTTGTGCTGCATGCGCACCACTTCCGCACCCTTTTCGTAGATGGTGACGGTATAGAAGTTGTTGATCTCGACGTAGCTGTCGGGCCGCACCGGGTGGGCCATAGGGCCAGCGTCCTCGGGGAACTGGGCGGTGCGCAGCACGCGCACATCCTCGATGCGCTTGACGGCGCGGGCGGAGGGGCTGCCCGCGAGGTCCATGCTGAATTCCTGGTCGCGGAAGACCGTGAGGCCTTCCTTCAGGCTGAGCTGGAACCAGTCGCGGCAGGTCACGCGGTTGCCCGTCCAGTTGTGGAAGTACTCGTGGCCTACCACGCTTTCGATGTTGGCGAAGTCGGTGTCGGTGGCCGTGGATTCGCTGGCCAGAACGTACTTCGTGTTGAAGATGTTCAGGCCCTTGTTCTCCATGGCGCCCATGTTGAAGTCGCTGGTGGCGACGATCATGAAGCGCTCCAGGTCCAGCGGCAGGCCGAAGCGGGCTTCGTCCCAGGCCACGCTGTACATCAGCGAGTTCATGGCGTGTTCGGTCTTGCCCAGATCGCCGGGGCGCACGTAGACCTGCAGCAGGTGGTCGGTGCCCGAGCGGCTCTTGATCTTCTGCTCGCGGGCCACCAGCTTGCCTGCCACCAGGGCGAACAGGTAGCAGGGCTTCTTGTGCGGGTCCACCCACTTGGCAAAGTGGCGGCCGTCTTCCAGGTCGCCGCTGTCCACCAGGTTGCCGTTGCTCAGCAGCACCGGGTACTGGGCCTTGTCGGCGCGCAGCGTGACGGTATAGCTGGCCATCACGTCCGGGCGGTCCAGGAAGTAGGTGATGCGGCGAAAGCCCTCGGCCTCGCACTGCGTGAAGAAGGTGCCCTGGCTCACGTACAGACCCATGAGCTGCGTGTTCTTGGCGGGGCAGCAGGTGGTGAAGATTTCGAGCGCAAAGGGCTCGGCGCCTTCCGGCAGGTTCTCCAGCACCAGGCGGGTGCCTTCCATCTTGAACGAGGTGCCCTGGCCGTTGACCAGCACACGTGCCAGGTTCAGGTCATCGCCATCGAGCTTGAGCGGCTGCGCGGCCACGTCGGGGTTGCGGCGCAGCGTCATGCGGTTGAGCACGCGTGTCTTGTTCGGGTCCAGGTCGAAGGTCAGCTCGACGCTGTCGATCCAGTAGGCGGGGGCGGTGTAGTCCTCGCGGCGGATGGCGATGGCCGGGGCCGTGCCGTCTCCGCTTCCGTCGGCTTTATGCAGTTGCAACATGGATGCTCTCCAGAAAGTCGGTGTTCATGAGTTCGGTGTAGTCGCGCACGGCGGCCAGCACATGGGGCCCGGCCAGTTGTTCGGGCGTGTGGGTGCTGCAGATGGCCACGGCACGCATGCCCGCGCGGCGCGCTGCCTCGATGCCGAAAGGCGCGTCTTCAAAGACGATGCAATGCTCGGGGGCTGCCGCGATGCGGCGTGCCGCCTCCAGGAAGATCGCGGGCTGGGGCTTGCCGGGCAGGCCCTCATCGCCACGCACGATGACCTGGGGCGCGGGTTCCAGGCCCAGGTGGCCCAGTGCGAATTCCACGTTGCCGATGTCACCCGCGGTGCCCACCGCCACCTTGAGACCACGCGCGCGCACCTGGGCCGCAAACTGGCGAAAGCCCGCCACTTCGGAGAAACGCGGGGCGAACAGCTCGCGGTAGATGGTTTCTTTTTCGTGCGTGAGCGCGTCGGCCTCGTCCTGCGACACGGGGCGCCCCAACAGTTCCACGATGCACTCGGTGCCATTGCGGCCCGTGGTGCGGGCCATGAGGTCGGGCACGTCGATGTCCATGCCCCGGCGGCGTGCGAACTCGACCCACGCCTGGGCGTGCCAGGGCATGGAGTCGATGATGGTGCCGTCCATGTCGAAGATGATGGCGTCGGTGCGCATCCGCATCGCTCAGACGCCTTGCTTCAACGAAGCTTCGATGAAAGCGTCCAGGTCGCCGTCCAGCACCTTTTGCGTGGCCGAGATTTCGACGTTGGTGCGCAGGTCCTTGATGCGGCTGTTGTCCAGCACGTAGCTGCGGATCTGGTGGCCCCAGCCCACGTCGGTCTTGGTGTCTTCCAGTTTCTGTTGCTCTTCCATGCGCTTGCGCATCTCGAAGTCGTACAGGCGGCTGCGCAGGCGCTGCCATGCCACGTCACGGTTGCTGTGCTGGCTGCGGCCGTCCTGGCACTGCACCACGATGCCGGTGGGGATGTGCGTGAGTCGCACGGCCGAGTCGGTCTTGTTGATGTGCTGGCCGCCCGCGCCCGATGCGCGGAAGGTGTCGGTGCGCACGTCGGCGGGGTTGATGTTGATCTCGATGGAGTCGTCGATTTCGGGGTACACGAACAGCGACGCGAACGATGTGTGGCGGCCGCCCGAACTGTCGAACGGGCTCTTGCGCACCAAGCGGTGCACACCGGTTTCGGTGCGCAGCAGGCCGAAGGCGTACTCACCCTCGATCTTGATCGTGGCGCTCTTGATGCCGGCCACGTCGCCCGGGGTTTCTTCTTCGACCGTGGCCTTGAAGCCCTTGCGTTCGGCGTACTTGAGGTACTGGCGCAGCAGCATGCTGGCCCAGTCGCAGGCCTCGGTGCCGCCAGCGCCTGCCTGGATGTCCACAAAGCAGTTGAGCGGGTCGGCCTCGTTGCGGAACATGCGGCGGAACTCCAGCTCTTCCACCGCTGCGCGCATCGTGGCGGCTTCCGACTCGATGGTCAAAAGGCCGGCTTCATCGCCTTCCTCTTTGCTCATCTCATACAGCTCGGCGTTGTCGGCCAGATCGCGGGTGAGCTTGTCCAGCGTGACGACCACGCTGGAGAGCGACTTTTGTTCCTTGCCCAACTCCTGGGCCTTCTTGGGGTCGTTCCAGACGGAGGGGTCTTCCAGCGATGCGTTTACCGTGCGCAGGCGTTCAAATTTGGCATCGAAGTCAAAGATACCTCCGTAACTCTTGCGTGCGCAGAGCCAGGTCGCTGAGGGTGGTGCCGATGAGGTTGATGCGTTCTGCGTCCATGATTCTTGTCCTGCGTGTTCTGTGGAATAACCCGCGATTTTCTCATGGGAAGGGCAAGTGCCCTGGCAATGCCCTTTGCGCCGGGCGGTCGCCGCAGTGGCGCGTGAAGCCCGTCGGGCAATCCATCGGGAAAATGTCAAAAATGATAGCTAATCAGGCAATATCCACTAGCGCTTGCGGGCGCAAGGACTTCAAATTGCCTCAGGCAGCATCCAGAAACGCTTCGATCAGCTGTGCCACCTGCTCGGGCTGGTCATGGTGCAGCATGTGGCCCGCGTCTTGCACGACGGCGGTGCTGCAGGTGCGCACATGGGTCAGGCGCTGGTGGTATTCGTCCAGGGTGTACCGGCCGTTCCACCACTGACCCAGGCTGTCGCCACTGGCCTCGATGGCCAGCACGGGGGCCGCAATGCGCTCGTAGATGGCCAGGGCCTCGTCCGCGCGGTACAGCTGCGCGCTGGTGATCTTGTGGGCGGGGTCGCCCAGGATTTCCCACTTCCCTTGCGCGTTGGGCCGCGCCCAGTGCTGGGCCAGCCATTGGGCCTTGTCTTCGGACAGGCGGGGGTTGGTCTTCATCAGGCGGCGGGCGACGCCGTCGGCGCTGTCATAGGTCTTGAGCTCCTTGGTGCCCTGGTGCAGCTGCTTGATCTCGTCGATCCATTGCGCGTAGCGGGTGGGAGCCTGCGCGGGGCGTGTGGCGGGCAGGCCAAAACCTTCCAGGTTGACGAGCTTGCGCACGCGCTCGGGCCGCACACCGCCGTACATCATGGCCACGTTGCCGCCCATGCTGTGGCCCACCAGGTCGATGGCTTCGCCGGGGGCATAGTGGTCCAGCAGCAGGTCCAGGTCGGCCAGGTAGTCGGCAAACACATAGTGGTCCACCGGTGCACCGGTGGTGAGGCCAAAACCGCGCCAGTCCGGCGCGATGATGCGGCGTGATTGCCGCAGCGCGTCCACCGTGAACTGGTAGGAGGCACTGACGTCCATCCAGCCATGCAAAAGCACCAGCGTGGGGAGGTCGCTTTGCTCGGGGCCCCAGTGGCGGACGTGATAGTTGAGGTGCCGCAGCGCCAGTGTGCTGCTGCGCGAAGGGGTGAGGACTTGGTACATGCTGTGCCAATGTTACGTTGCCGCCACGCTGGCGGGGCGCCCTGCGGTGTCACCAAGGAGT
Source organism: Acidovorax sp. GW460-11-11-14-LB4 (assembly GCF_059423685.1). Lineage (NCBI taxonomy): Bacteria > Pseudomonadati > Pseudomonadota > Betaproteobacteria > Burkholderiales > Comamonadaceae > Acidovorax > Acidovorax sp. GW460-11-11-14-LB4. The sequence goes on from NZ_JBWKYJ010000024.1 coordinate 25,946, forward strand.
CCGGCGTCCGGCAGGTTTTGGCGATCGCTTGTACCATCGCCAGCCGGGGCCGCAGCAGGCCCTGCTTACTTTCCCACCTTCTGGAGCCTTCACCGCATGAACACCGTCCGCTTGGGTCAGAGTGACCTGCTTGTCACCCCCATTTGCCTGGGCACCATGACCTTCGGCGAGCAGGTCAATGAGGCCGACTCGCATGCCATCCTGAGCCAGTCGCTCGCGCGCGGCGTGAACTTCATCGACACGGCCGAGATGTACGCCGTGCCCGCCAAGGCCGAGACCTTTGGTGCCACCGAAACCATCATCGGCAACTGGTTTGCCAAGAACCCTGGCGCGCGCCAGAAGCTGGTGGTGGCGACCAAGGTGGCCGGCCCATCGCGCGGCATGCCCTGGGTGCGCGAGGGCAAGGGCATGACCCCGGCCGACATCGTGGCGTCGTGCGAGGCCAGCCTGCGTCGCTTGCAGACCGATGTGATCGACCTCTACCAGATCCACTGGCCCGAGCGCCATGTGCCAGCGTTCGGCAACCTGTATTACGACCCTTCCAAGGAAACCTCGCAAACCCCGATCCGTGAGCAACTGGACGCGCTGGCCGGGCTGGTGAAGGCAGGCAAGGTGCGCTACATCGGCCTGTCAAACGAAACCCCGTATGGTGTGCACGAGTTCGTGCGCCTGGCCGAGCAGCACGGCCTGCCGCGTGTGACCACGGTGCAGAACCCGTACTGCCTGATCAATCGCACCTGGGAAAACGGGCTGGATGAAACCTGCCACCGCCTGGATGTGTCGCTGCTGGCCTATTCGCCGCTGGGTTTTGGTTTGTTGACGGGCAAGTACGACGAAAGCGGCATTACTGGGCCCAATGCCCCGCAGGGTGCGCGCATTGCATCGTATGAATCCGTGCGCAAACAACGCTGGGGCCGCCCCGAGGCGCTGGAGGCATCGCGCCGCTACAACGCGCTTGCCCGCGCCAACGGCATGACGCCCACGCAGATGGCGCTGGCGTTCTGCTACACCAAGTGGCAAGTGGCCAGCACCATCATCGGCGTGACGTCGGTGGCGCAGTTGGAGGAAGACCTGAATGCCTGGGGCACCACGCTGTCGCCCGAGGTGCTGAAGGCCATTGACGCTATCCGCTGGGAGCTGCGCGACCCTGCGTTGTGACCGGGGGCAGGGCGTGGCCCTGCGAATAGGCAAGATCAAACCAAGGGGCCGTGCAGGCCCCTTGGTTTGTCTGCGAGTTTGTGCGCGCTGCTGTCAGGCAGTTGCCTCCTGCCGGGTGGTGCGCCCTTCAACCCACGGCGTCCCTTGGGGCTCACCCAGGTCCCAGAACAGCCCGGCCATCACCGCCAGACCTTCTCGTGCCACGGGCGCCAGCAAATGTTCGTTGGGTGCATGCTGGGCGCAGGCAGGGTACGAGTGCGGCACCCACAGCGTGGGCAGACCGAGCTGGTCGGCAAAGATGTCGTTGGGCAGCGAGCCTGCCAGGTTGGGCAGCAGCGTTGCGGGCTGGCCTGCGCTGGCCTGCAGCGAGGCCATCGTCCAGTCCACCCAGGGGTTGTGCAGATCGAGCCGCGTGGCGCCGCAGTGCATGCCCATGGTGATCTCGACTTGGCTGAAGCCATGCGCATCCAGGTGTTCGCGCAGCGTGGCCTGCACGTTCTGCCAATCGGTGCCCACCACAAAGCGCAGCTGGCAGTGCGCTACGGCCTGCGCGGGGATGGCGTTGATGGGCCGCTGCGCGTTGCCCGCGCCCAGCGCCAGCACCTCCAGCGTGTTCCAGCCCACCAGCTGCTCTGCGGGGGTGAGGCCAGGCTCGCCCCAACCGGGGGTGAGGGCGGGGTCATCGGCGCCGGTGCCAATCACCACGTCCTTGAGGGCAGTGCGCAGCTTGTCGGGCACCGCAGGCGGCAGCAGGCCTTTGACGAGGATGCGGCCCTTCGCGTCCACCAGCGTGGCCAGGGCGTGCGTGAGCACGGTGGCCGGGTTGGCCAGCACGCCGCCCCAGTTGCCGGAGTGGTAGGCCTTGTCGCGGCTGCGCACCGCGAGTGAGAAGTTGATGGCTCCGCGTGAACCCAGGAAGAGGGTGGGGTAGCTCGCGTTCACGCGGGGGCCGTCGCTGGCCAGAAAAAGGTCGGCTCTCAGCGCGTCGCTGTGCCGCTCACAGAAGGCGGCCAGGCCGGGCGAACCCGCCTCTTCGCCCATCTCCATGAGCAGCGTCACGTTGTAGCCCAGGCGGCCGCCCCGGGCCTCGATGGTGTGGGCGAGTGCGGCCAGGCTCACGGTGTGCTGGCCTTTGTTGTCGGCCGTGCCTCGGCCATACCAGCGCTCGCCTTCGATGGTGAGCTTCCAGGGCGAGAGGCCCTCGCGCCATTGCGCGTCCTGTCCGTTGACCACATCGCCGTGGCCGTAGGTGAGCACGGTTGGCAGTGCAGGGTCTTCCACGCGGCGGGCCACCAAAAAGGGGCCGCCTTGTGGCGAGGGGTTGTCGAGCACCTCGCATTCAAAACCCAGGGGCGTGAGCCAGGGCACCATTTCGTCGGTGAGGTAGGTGTGCAGTTCAGGGGGCACCTTGCCAGTGTCGCTTTCGGTGCGCCAGGCCACGCGGCGGCGCAGGTCGGTGGCAAAGCGGCCATCGTCAAAGTAGCGCTGGACGTCTTGAATGAGTTGTTGGCGGTTCATCGTGCAGGTCCTTGTTGGGTGTTCGTCAGTCCACCACGATCTTGGCGCGGTGGGCCAGCGCGCGGTAGCGGCCGATCTCGTCATCGATCATGGCGCGCGTGGCCACCGGCCCCAGGTGCACGGGTTCCATGCCCTGGGTGCGCATCTGTTCCTGCAGACCACTGTCGCGGGTGACGGCTTCCACCTCGGTCACCAGCTTTCGGATGACAGACTGTGGCGTCTTGGCGGGGGCGGCGATGGCATACCAGGCGTCGAACACGGCGTCTGGCAGTTTGAGTTCCTCCACGGTGGGCACCCCCGGCAGCATGCTGGAGCGCGACTTGCCCGCAATGGCCAGAGCGCGCAGCTTGCCGGCCTTCACTTGCGGCGCCGCAGCCGCCACGGTGTCGATACCTAGCTGGATTTCGCCACCCATGAGGGCGATCAGCGACTGGCTGCTGCCCCGGTAGGGCACGTCCTGCAGCTGGATCCCGGCCGCCTGCTCCAGCAGCGCGCCCGCCAGGTGTGGGCCAGAGCCGGAGCCGAAGGTGGCGTAGTGGATGCTCTTGGGCTTTGCCTTGGCTGCGGCGATCAGTGCGTTCAGGTCCTTGTACGGCGCGCTGGCGCTGACGACCAGCACCAGGGGTGCCCGGGCCACGGTGGCCACGGGCACGAGGTCCTTGGCAGGGTCGTAGGGCAGCTTGCTGCGCAAGGCAGGGTTGACCGTGTAGCTGGTGGAGCCCGAAACCAGCAGCGTGTAGCCGTCGGGGTCGGCACGCACCACGGCTTCGGTGCCGATGATGGTGGAGGCACCCGGCTTGTTGTCGATCACCACTGGCGTGCCCAGGCGGCTGGCCAGCTTCTGTGCCAGCGCGCGTGCCACCACGTCGGTGCCGCCGCCGGGCGGGAAGGGCACCACCATGCGCACGGGGCGCTGGGGCCAGGCGTCGGCAGGGGCTGCTGCCTGGGCGCAGGCCAGGCTGGCATGGCCGGCAAGAACTGCCAGGGTGGCAGACAGGAAAGAGGCTCGAACAAGGCGTTTCATGCGGACTCCGGTGGTAGGGCCCCGGCAGCGGGCGCCGTAGGAGCAATGGCCACGTGGCGCCCGCGCAAGGGCATGGGTGAATTGGAGCCTCAAGCCATGCAAGATGGATGCTGGTTTACCATTGCTTTGAATAGAGATTTGGCAACTGACCATTGCCTTTTTGTGATTTAAACAGCCATGGCCATTTCACTGCTCAGCCTGCCCTTGCGCTACTTTCTGGAGGTCGCGCGCACCGGCTCCGTCAACCAGGCCGCGCAGCGCCTGCACGTGGCCGCTTCGGCCGTGAGCCGGCAGCTGGGCAAGCTGGAAGACAGCCTGGGTGTGGTGCTGTTCGAGCGCCAGGCGCGCGGCATGACCCTGACCGAAGCGGGCACCCGCCTGCTGGCCCATGCCAGTGCACACGATGCGCAGGCGCTGGAGCTGGTCGATCAATTGCAGGATCTGTCGGCCCAAAGTGCCCTGCGGGTGCGGCTGGCCTGCACCGAAGGGTTTGCGGCAGCCTTCATGCCGCTGGTCATGGGCGGGTTTCGGCAGGCGTACCCGCAGGTGCAGCTGCAGTTGCAGGTGGCCGTGCCGCAGGAGGTGTCGGCCCTGGTGCTGCGCGGCGAGGCCGATCTGGCGCTGAAGTACAGCACGGCGCCCGAGAAGGGCCTGCAGGTGCTGCACTCGGCCATCGCACCCATTTATGCCGTCATGCCCGCACAGCACCCGCTGGCGCGCCAGCGCAGTGTGAGCGTGGCTGACGTGGTGCGCTACCCACTGCTGCTGGGGGCCGCCAACACCACGGGGCGGCAGCTGTTTGACCTGAGCTGTGCGGTGCAGGGCCTGCGCTATGTGCCTGCTGTGGAGAGCAATTTTTCGTCGGCCTTGTTGCCGCTGCTGAGCGGGCAGGACGTGGTGCTGGCCAGCTACCTCACGGCGGCGCGCTGGGTGGAGGCGGGCCTGCTGGCTGCCCGGCCATTTGACGAAACCCAGCTGCAGCAACGGCGCCTGCAGGTGCTGGCAGCCGAGGGCCGTAGCCAGTCCGCCCTGGTGCAGCAGTTCACGCAAGCGCTGGTGATCGCCATCGAGGAATACGGCAAGCGCAAGGTCGGGCGGCGCCGCAAGGCTACCCCAGCGCCTGCCTCGGTGTTCTGACACATTGCCGCAGATTCCAGCACGCTCACATTTGGATACGGATACCATCGGTGCCCTATCCGCACCACACCATGGCCAAGAAAGAACACGTTTCCGAGACCCAAGCCACCCAGCTGCTCAAGGCGAACAAGGTGGCGTTCACCGAACACCCGTATGAGTACCTGGAGCACGGCGGCGCGATGCACAGCGCCGAGGTGCTGGGTCTGGACCCGTTCACCGTGGTCAAGACCCTCGTCATGCAGGACCAGGACGCCAAGCCGCTCCTGGTGCTGATGCATGGCAACCGCAAGGTCTCCACCAAGAACCTCGCACGCCAGATCGGCGCCAAGTCGGTCGAGCCCTGTGCACCCGAGGTCGCCAACCGGCACAGTGGCTACCTTGTGGGGGGGACGTCTCCGTTTGGCACGCGGCGCACCATGCCGGTTTACATCGAAGAGACCATCCTCGCGTTGCCCCGCATTGCCATCAACGGCGGGCGCCGGGGCTTTCTGGTGCAGCTGGACCCGAAGGTGTGTGTGCAGTTGCTGGGCGCCAAGCCGGTGCAGTGCGCGCTGGCAGAATAGGTCGCCGCGCGATTCAGCCCTTCAGAAGGCTGACCATTAGATTTCCAAGGAGTTGCTTTGACCGCCGTCTATCCCGTTCTTGCCACTGTGGCCGCCTACCTGCTGGGCTCGCTGTCGTTTGCCGTCATCGTGACGCGCGTCATGGGCCTGAGCGATCCGCGCACCTATGGCAGCAAGAACCCCGGCGCCACCAATGTGCTGCGTTCTGGCAGCAAGGCGGCGGCCATCGTGACCCTGCTGCTGGACGCAATGAAGGGCTGGCTGCCGGTGGCGCTGGTGATGTGGTTTGGCCATCCCTATGGGCTGGAGGACGGTACCGTGGCGTTGGTGGGGCTGGCTGCTTTCCTGGGGCACCTGTGGCCGGTGTTCTTCCGGTTTCAGGGCGGCAAGGGCGTGGCGACGGCACTGGGCGTGCTGGTGGGCATCAGCGGCTGGCTGGGCCTGGCGACGGCGGCTACCTGGCTCATCATTGCGTTCTTCTTCCGCTATTCATCGCTGGCCTCGCTGGTGGCCGCTGCGTTTGCCCCGGTGTACTACCTGATGGTGGATGGCGTGGTCTGGTATGCCGAAGGCACGATTGCCGCCTCGATCGTGGTGATGGCGCTGCTGCTGGCCTGGCGGCACCGCGAGAACATCCAGCGCTTGATTGCGGGCACCGAATCGCGCCTTGGCAGCAAGAAGGCGAAACCTGCCGAGGGTGAAGAGAGCGCCAAGGCAAAGCCCACCGCAAAAGCCAAGGCCAAACACTGATGTAGCCACGCGCCCGGTTGGGCGCGTGCCCCGTGTCAGAGCGCGCCGGGCGCAGTCACCAGCCCGCGCAACCCTGCGCTGTGCTGGGCGGCGTACAGCCCCAGCCGCACCATGGTGCGGTGGTTGAGTTCCAGGCTCACTGCGGACCGGGCCAGGGCAGACTGGATGCGGGGCTTGCCACTCGCGGTCTGGTACAGGCTGGGCTGGCTGCGGTGGTTGCCGGTGCTGTCCAGCAGGCTGGCCACCAGCGGGTGGTTGGCCTTGTCGCTGCGGCGCAGCACGATGGCGGTTTCGCCGTTGTCCAGTTTCACAAACGTACCTGGGGGGCACAGGCCGATGGAGCGCACCAGGGTGTAGCTGACCTCGTCGCGCTGGTCCACTTCTTGTCCCACGATGGCACGCACCGAATCGGTGGCACTGCGCCCGGCGCGGGATTTGCGCGGGCTGATCATGGCGGCATACCGGTCAATGGTGCCGAGGATGCGGGTGAGCCGGTCTATCGGCTCCTGGTTGGCCAAAGGCACGCGTTCGGCAATGCTGGCATGGTGTTGCCCCACCACGTCCAGCCAGAGCGGATCGTTGATGAACAGGCGTTCCAGCAGCAGCATGCTGTCTTCGGGGTGGCTCTTGATGGCCTCCTGCTGCTCCGCCGTGGGGCGCTCGCGCTGCACGGCCAGTTCGTCCTGCAGGGTCGTCATGCCAATGTTCATGGTGAGTGCCGCCCGCACCAGGCTGTCGCGCTCACGCTGCGGCAGCTTGAGCTCCAGCGCCATGATGTGGCACAGCGTGCCGCACACCAGCGCGTGCGAGGCGCTATAGCCCACGGTGGATGTGGAGGCGTGCTGGAACATCAGGTACAGCGCCGCGTCGATGTCGTGCGCCACCAGGTCCTGCAGCCAGGCATCAAACTGCCGCACCTTGCCCGGAAAGTCCTGCACTTGCAGCGGCCGGCTCAGCAGCACCGACAGGGCCGACTCCAGGTCGGACCAGAGGCTGAGCAGGTCTTCGTACTCTCCTTCGGAGTGCGCGTGGGTGGAGGAGGGGTGTGCGGACATTGCGGGTGTACAGGCGTCAGTGGCGCTTTTCGAGCACCATCTGGTCGTTGGTGCGGGTCATCTGGAACTCGTTCAGGAAGCTGTTGCCCAGCAGCACATAGGGCATGGGCTGCGAGGTGATGATGGCCTCTACCCCAAAGACCTCGACGTCACCGATGCGGATGGAGTCGAGCTTCATGCGCCAGCCCTGGGCGACGCCATTGGCCGTGTTCACGCGCACCGGCTGGCCGTTTTGGTAGTTGAGGCCCATACGCTCTGCATCCGGCCGCCCGATGGCGACGGTGGAGGCCCCGGTGTCCACCATGTACTGCATCACCTGCCCGTTGATGGTGCCGCTGTTCACAAAATGGCCTCTGCCATCTGCCACCAGCAAAATGCGTTTGCCGCTGCCACTGCGTCCGCCCACGCTCACGGGCGCCTCGCCCAGTCGCAGCGTGCGCCGTGCGCCCTGGATCTCCACGGTGGCTTCGTCCTTGGCGACGGCGATGACTTTCACCCCCTGGAACTCATCCCCCGCGCCCACCGCCTTGGGCGGGTTGGCATTCACCACGATCAGCGCCTTGCTGCCCAGTACACCCGCCAGCGCCACAGCCTGCGCATGCGCCCAGGTGGGGCCCAGCAGCAACCCGATGCACAGGGCGAGGAGGCGCTGATACCGGCGCAGCCCCTGCGGGAGCGGGGGGAAGGCCCGCAGGACCTCAGGGGGATGTGGCTTCATATCAGTCGCGGAAGTTGTCGAACGACAGTGGCACGTCCGTCACATCCTTGCGGATCAAGGCCATGGCGGCCTGCAGGTCGTCGCGCTTGGCGCCAGTCACGCGCACCTTGTCTTCCTGAATAGCACCTTGCACCTTGAGCTTGCTTTCCTTGAGCAGCTTCTGGATCTTCTTGGCCAGCTCGCTCTCGATGCCGTTGCGCACCTTGATGACCTGCTTGACCTTGTCGCCGCCCATTTTCTGCACATCGCCCATGTCCAGAAAACGCACATCCACGCTGCGTTTGGTGAGCTTGTTGCGTAGAACATCTTCAATCTGGGTGAGCTGGAAATCAGCATCGCCGATCAGCGTGATGTCCTTGTCCTTGATCTCGATGCTGGCAGAGGTGCCCTTGAAGTCGAAACGGGTGGCGATTTCCTTGGCGGTGTTCTCGACGGCGTTTTTCACTTCAACCAGATTGGCTTCGCAGACGGTGTCAAAAGATGGCATGGTGGGTCTCTATCTCGGGGAAAACAAGTGCAGATATGGGGGCGGATCGCAGGGAGCCAAAAGGCCGGGTGCGACAATCGGGCCAATGGTAGTCGAGAAAAACGCCCCTTTACAGCCCTGCAACACCTTCGGCATTGCCGCGCGCGCCCAAACCCTGGTGCGAGTGCATTCGGTGGACGATCTGCGGGCTGTGCTGGCAGCCCCCCAGCTCGCGAACGCACCGAAATTTGTGCTGGGCGGCGGCAGCAACATCATCCTGACCGGTGACGTGAAGTCCGTCGTGCTCAAGATGGAAATCAAGGGCCTGCGCCTGGTGGATGAAACGCCCAAGGCCTGGATCGTGGAGGCGGGTGCTGGCGAGGTCTGGCACGACGCCGTGGCCTGGACGCTGGCGCACGGCTATCCCGGGTTGGAGAACCTGGCCCTGATCCCGGGCACGGTGGGGGCATCGCCCGTCCAGAACATTGGCGCGTATGGCGTGGAGCTGCAGGACCGTTTTGAGTCGCTCGACGCCATCGACCTGGCTACGGGCCAGTCGTTCAGCCTGGATGCCGCGCAATGCGGTTTTGGCTACCGTGATTCCGTTTTCAAGCACGCACCTTCCGAAGCGCAGGACGGCAGCGGGCTGCCGCGCGGCATGGGGCTGGCAGGCCGGGCGGTGATCACCCATGTGCGCTTTCGACTGCCCAAGCCGTGGAAGCCGGTGCTGGGCTACCTGGACCTGGAGCGCCGCCGCGCCGAGGCGGGGGTGGAACACCCCGGTGCCCAGCAAATTTTTGACTGGGTCTGCGACATCCGCCGCGCGAAACTACCCGACCCTGCCGTGGTGGGCAACGCGGGCAGCTTCTTCAAGAACCCTACCGTGTCGCCCGACCAGTGCGCCGACATCATCGCCCGCGAGCCCAAGATCGTGCACTACCCCATGCCCGACGGCAGCATCAAGCTGGCGGCGGGCTGGCTGATCGATGCCTGCGGCTGGAAAGGCAAATCCATCGGCAAGGCCGGGGTGTACGAGAAGCAGGCCCTCGTGCTGGTCAACCGGGGGCAGGGCGCTGACAGCGTGACAGGGGGCGAGGTCATGACCCTGGCCAAGGCCATCCAGACGAGTGTGTACGAGCGCTTTGGCATCCGGCTGGAGCCCGAGCCGGTGGTCGTGTAGCGCGAAGTCAGAGGCGACCCCTGCGCCTCGAAAGGGCTGGTGTCGCGCCTAGTACGAGACCCCAATGAAAAAGCCACCCCAAGGGTGGCTTTTGCTCATCTATTGATAGCTGGAGAGGCAAATTGCACTAGCGCTACGAGCCCTTTTTGCTCCAAATGAGCCGCTAAGCTGCTCCCTGTGGTCACCCGGAAGGCTTGGGGCCCATAGGGCGAGTGCTGCCTTACTTGCGGTCGTTGTCCAGCTGGGCCAGGGCTGCATTGCCTCCCAGCGACAGCAGGCCCGCGCGCGAGTACACGCCCAGCTTTCCACGCGTGTCCGAGATGTCCAGGTTGCGCATGGTCAGCTGGCCAATGCGGTCCAGCGGGCTGAACGGCGCGTCTTCCACCTTTTCCATCGACAGGCGCTCGGGTGCGTAGGTCAGGTTGGGCGACTCGGTGTTCAGCAGTGAATAGTCGTTGCCACGGCGCAGTTCCAGTGTCACGGTGCCGGTCACGGCGCGGGCCACCCAGCGCTGGGCGGTTTCGCGCAGCATGATGGCCTGGGGGTCGAACCAGCGGCCCTGGTACAGCAGGCGGCCCAGCTTCAGGCCATTCATGCGGTACTGCTCGATGGTGTCTTCGTTGTGGATGCCGGTCACCAGGCGCTCGTAGGCGATGTGCAGCAGCGCGAGGCCGGGGGCTTCGTAGATGCCGCGGCTCTTGGCTTCGATGATGCGGTTTTCGATCTGGTCGCTCATGCCCAGGCCGTGGCGGCCACCGATGCGGTTGGCTTCAAGGATCAGCTCGACGGGGTCGTTGAACTCCTTGCCGTTCAGCGCCACGGGCTGGCCTTCGTTGAAGGTCACGGACACTTCCTCGGCCTTCACTTCGACCTCGGGCTTCCAGAACGCCACACCCATGATGGGGTTGACGATGCGGATGCCGCTGGACAGGAACTCCAGGTCCTTGGCCTCGTGTGTGGCGCCCAGCATGTTGCTGTCCGTGCTGTAGGCCTTCTCGGCGCTCATCTTGTAGCCAAAGCCGGCCTGCGTCATGAACGCCGACATTTCGGCGCGGCCGCCCAGCTCGTCGATGAACAGTTGGTCCAGCCACGGCTTGTAGATCTTGAGCGAGGGGTTGGTCAGCAGGCCGTAGCGGTAGAAGCGCTCGATGTCGTTGCCCTTGAAGGTCGATCCGTCGCCCCAGATGTTGACGTCGTCTTCCTTCATCGCGGCCACCAGCATGGTGCCGGTCACGGCGCGGCCCAGGGGGGTGGTGTTGAAGTAGGTCAGGCCGCCGGTGCTGATGTGGAAGGCGCCAGCCTGCAGGGCGGCAATGCCTTCGTGGGCCAGTTGCGTGCGGCAGTCCACCAGGCGGGCCTTCTCGGCGCCGTATTCCATGGCCTTGCGCGGGATGGCGTCGTAGTCGGGCTCGTCGGGCTGGCCCAGGTTGGCGGTGTAGGCGTAGGGCACGGCGCCCTTGAGCTTCATCCAGTGCAGTGCGGCACTGGTGTCCAGGCCGCCGGAGAAGGCGATGCCGACCTTTTGGCCGAGGGGGAGGTTCTGGAGGATGGTTGCCATGGAGTCTTCTTCAAAAATGATAGCTGCCAGCGCATTGTGGACTAGCGCTAGAGGCCAAAATCAATCAAATTTCAGCCCGAACATCTCAGCCGAAATGGCAGATGTAGTGGTAGGCCTCGGTCACGCGGATGTCAAACTTGGAGTTGCCGGGCACGCTGAACTTCTCGCCTGCGGACGATTTCACCCATGCGTCGGTACCAGCCAGCTTGTATTCGCACGAGCCCGCCACGCATTCCATGATTTCAGGGGCGCCGGTGTTGAACGTGAGCGTTGCGGGCAGCACCACGCCCACCGACTTCTTCGTGCCGTCCGGGAAGGTGATGCCGTGGCTCACGCACTTGCCGTCAAAGTACACATTGGCCTGGGTGGTGACGGACACGCCGTCGATTTTTTCGGTGGTCATGGATGCGCGGGTAGGAATGGAGGAAACCCGCGATTTTAGGGCAGGGTGCTGACGCATTGGGCTGTGCGAACCAACGAAACCCATGCCCGCCGCCGCTTGCATCAAGAAAAAGAGCCCCGAAGGGCTCTTTGTTCACAGGCTTGTGCGGCCACGCTGCCAGCCTTCAACGCCAGTAAGGGTTGCGGTGGTGCGGGTAGTAGGGGCGGCCGCTGTCGTAGCCGTATTCAATCACCGTCACCGGGGGCGTCACATAGGTGGGGGGCGCCTGGTACACCGGCTGCACGGGGTAGGTGGAGGTCACCACACCCGGTTGGCTGTAAACACCCTGGGCCGCATACGGGTCGGGTTGTGTGGAATAGGTCTGGCCAGCGGGCTGCACATTCACCGGGATCCAGCGGCCTGGGTCGTTCTGGGTGCGGGTGGTGTACTGGCGGCCTGCGTATTCATACACCACGTTGTAGCCTACGGTACGGTTTTCGTAGTACGTCTCGGTGGAGCAACGCTGCACGTTCTGGTATTGCGGCTGGCCGTTGCCCTCGATCTGGTTGCCTACTACGGCGCCACCCAGCACCCCGATGGCGGTGGCTGCTGCGCGACCGCTGCCCTTGCCGATGGTATTGCCCACCGCGCCCCCGGCAATCGCGCCAATCACAGCGCCGGCGCCCGTCGTGCGGTTGCCGTTGTAGACGGTCTCGTTGCCACACACCTGCTGCGGAACGCCGACCTGCTGAATGATGGGCGTGGCAGACAGCACACGGCCTTGTTCCTGAGCGCTGGCCACGACGGCGACGGCTGCCAGGGCAGAAAAAATGACGATCTTTTTCATGGAGAAACTCCTTTCGGGTCGGTACATAACGCACCAGACTGCAGAAAAGTTTAGGCCCGCAAGGTCAATTCGGGGCCCGGACGCCGTAAATCTGCGTAAAGATTTGTGCGATTTTCCCGCGTTCCCCGTCCCAAGTCAGCCCTTGGATGCGCCATTCGGCCCGCCAGGCCACTGCTCCGGCACAAATCCGACGGTCACATGCAGGCCTTGGGCGTCCTGCCACTGCACCACGGGGCGCTTGATCACACTGGGTTGTTGCTGCATCAGGGCACTGGCGCTCGCGTCGCCCTGCACCGATGCCTGTGTGGCTGCGTCCAGCTTGCGCCAGGTGGTCCCTTGACGATTGACCAGCTTCTGCCAGCCCACGGCCTTCAGCCAGCCAGGGAGCAGCTCGGTGGGAACGCCTTGCTTTTTGAAGTCATGAAACTGGACTTCCAGCCCTTGTTCTGCAAACCAGGCGCGGGATTTTTTGACGGTATCGCAATTGGGGATGCCGTAGACGGTGATGGCGGTATTCATGCCGCGCATCATCCTCGAAATCGCGGGGGTGAATGCTGGCTCGGCGACAATCCCTCGCTGTATGCAAACCAAACCCCACACCCTGGAAGGCTGGCTGCGCCATTGCGAGCAGCTGCACCCCCGCAACATTGATATGGGCCTGGATCGGGTCGCCGAAGTCGCCCGCCGCATGGCGCTGCGGTTCGAGTGCCCGGTGATCACGGTGGCGGGCACCAACGGAAAAGGATCGACCTGCGCCATGCTCGAAGCGGTGGCGCTGCAGGCGGGTTATCGCACCGGCGTGTACACCTCACCGCATTTGGTGCACTTTGAGGAGCGCTGCCGTGTGCATGGCGAAATCGTGTCGGCGGCGGACCTGGTACCCCATTTCGAGGCGGTGGAGAGCGCCAGAACTCAGAACGGAAACGAGGTGTCTCTCACGTACTTTGAGTTCACCACCCTGGCCATCCTGCGCTTGATGAGCCATGCGTTGCTGGACGTGGCAATTCTCGAAGTCGGCCTCGGAGGGCGCCTGGATGCCACGAACGCGATCGACACCGACTGCGCCATCATCACCAGCATCGATATCGACCACACAGAATTTCTGGGCCCGGACCGCGAGAGCATTGGCCGCGAAAAGGCGGGCATCATGCGCACGGGGCGCCCAGCCATCGTGAGCGACCCCATGGCCCCGCAGAGCGTGGTGGATCACGCGCGGGAGATCGGCGCCGATTTGTGGAGTTTCGGGCGCGATTTCAATTTCTCGGGCGACAAGCAGCAGTGGAGCTGGGCTGGCCGGGGGCGGCGCTATGCCGGGCTGGCTTATCCGTCTCTGCGTGGGGCTAACCAGCTGGTGAACGCCTCGGGCGTGCTCGCCGCTTTTGAGGCATTGCGTGATCGGCTGCCGGTGACCGCCCAGGCCGTGCGCAACGGTATGGCCATGGTGGAGTTGCCGGGCCGCTTTCAGATCGTGCCGGGGCAACCGACCCTGGTGCTGGATGTGGCGCACAACCCGCACTCCGTGGCGGCGCTCACGGCCAACTTGGATGCGATGGGGTACTTCCCCGTCACCCACGCGGTGTTTGGCGCCATGGCGGACAAGGACCTAGCGCCCATGCTGGCCAAGGTCGGGCCTCTGGTGGACCGTTGGTATTTCACCGATCTGCCCACTCCGCGCGCTGAGTCGGCCGCCGTGTTGCAGCAGAAGTGGAATGCCGTGCATATGGTGGCGGGCGGTCGCCGGGACGTTGCATCCAGCTTGCATGCCGACCCACTGCAGGCCTTGCAGGCGGCGGTGGCCGCCGCAGACCCCGCTGATAGAATTGTGGTCTTTGGCTCGTTCTACACGGTGGGTGGGGTGCTGATCAATGGAACACCCCGCTTGCACGCCAAACATATGGGCGCCTGAGCGCCTCACGAGTCCTTAGTCCATGGCATTTTTCAAGTTCCGGTGGCCCGGTCAGGGTGAGCAGCAACAGGCCGAAAAGCCGTCCAAGCGCCCGCGCACACCACAGGCTGAGAGCATCGAAGTGATGCGCCGCCGCGCCCGGCACCGTTTGATTGGCGCTGCAGTGCTGGTGCTGGTGGGGGTCATCGGGTTTCCGTTGCTGTTTGATACCCAGCCACGGCCTATCCCTGTGGACATTCCCATCGTGATCCCAGACCGCAACAAGGTGGCTCCCCTGGTGGTGCCTGCGCCAGTGGCTGAACCTATCGCCGCCAAGCCTGCTGCACCCTCCACCCCAGAGCCAGCCCCGACGGCTGCTGCGCAGCGGCCTGCGCCTTCGCGCACTGCCGCAGCCAATGGCTTGGCGGACGGTGAAGAACTGGTGCCTAGCGCTCGTACAGCAGCAGCCAAACCTGCGCCAGCCCCAGCGGTTGCCCCCCCAAAGCCCGAGGTGAAACACGAGGCCAAGCCGCCTGCTGCTCCCGCACCTTCTCCCGTCCCTGAACCCAAGCCTGCACGTGCAGACGATTCGGCACGTGCCCGCGCCCTGTTGGAAGGCCGCAGCACCGAGGCGCCAGCCGCCGCCAGTGCCGAGGAAGCGCGCTTCATCGTGCAGGTGGGGGCGTTTGCTGATGCCGAAAAGGCCCGCGAAGCACGCACGAAGGTGGAACGGGCGGGTCTCAAGACCTATACGCAGGTGGTGGACACCAAGGACGGAAAGCGCACCCGGGTGCGTGTGGGTCCGTTCACCAACCGGGCAGAGGCAGACAAAGCGGCGGCGCGCATCAAGTCGCTGGACCTGTCGGCGTCGGTGCTGACCCTGTAAACATTGATCAGGCTGCCGCTTGTCCATGGCTGCGTTGGATTGGGTGTTTGTGGCCGTGTTGCTGGCCTCCATGCTGATAGGTGCGTGGCGCGGACTGGTGTTTGAAGTGCTGTCGGTGTTGGGTTGGGTGGCGTCTTTTTTTGTGGCGCAATGGTTTGCGGCCGATGCAGCGGCCTTGTTGCCCATGGGTGGGTCGGGCGAGTCGCTGCGGTATGCAGCCGGTTTTGTCGTGGTGTTTGTGGCTTCGGTTTTTGCCTGTGGTTTTCTGGCATGGCTGGCCAAGAAGCTGGTGGAAGCTGTAGGGCTGCGCCCGGCGGACCGCACCCTCGGTGCCGTCTTTGGTGTGTTGCGCGGCCTCGTTTTGTTGCTTGCTGTGGCCGTGGTGGCTGGCATCACCCCCGTGCACGAGGCACAGTGGTGGCAGGAGTCGCGGGGCGCGCCGGTCTTGGCCGAAGTGCTCAAGGGGTTGAAACCGGCGCTGCCGGACGAATTTGGAAGGCATCTGCCTTCGTGAGATCGAAGCGGCAGCGGCCAGAAGCTGCTGCCGTTGGATGACCGCGGGGCTGTTCCCGCAAACGGATGGAATACAACTATGTGTGGAATCGTCGGCGTCGTCAGTCCTGCGCCCGTCAATCAGCTGATCTATGACGCTTTGCTGCTTTTGCAGCATCGTGGTCAGGATGCTGCTGGCATCGTGACCCAGCAGGGCCGCAAATTCTTCATGCACAAGGCCAAGGGCATGGTGCGCGACGTTTTTCGCACGCGCAACATGCGCGCTCTGCCGGGCAATGTGGGGCTGGGTCAGGTGCGTTACCCCACCGCCGGCAACGCCTACAGCGAAGAAGAGGCGCAACCGTTTTACGTCAATGCCCCGTTCGGCATCGTGTTGGTGCACAACGGTAATCTGACGAACGCCCGCGAACTGCGCACCGAGCTGTTCCAGACGGACCACCGCCACACCAACACGGAAAGTGATTCGGAAGTCCTTCTGAACGTGTTTGCGCACGAACTCGAACGCGCCACGCGGGGCGTGCCTCTGCAGCCCGAGGACGTTTTCACTGCCGTGCGTGCAGTGCACAAGCGCATCAAGGGGTCCTATGCTGTGATCGCGCTGATCGCAGGCCACGGTCTGCTGGCCTTCCGCGACCCGCACGGCATCCGCCCGCTGGCCATGGGCCGCAGCCAGGACGGCACCGTGATGGTGGGCAGTGAGTCGGTGGCGCTGGAGGGCACCTCCCATGTGTTCGAGCGCAACATCAATCCGGGCGAAGCGATTTTCATCACGCTGGACGGACAGGTTCACGCCAGCCAGTGTGCAGAGAATCCGCAGCTCAATCCATGCATCTTTGAGTTTGTGTACCTCGCGCGGCCCGATTCGGTGCTGGACGGCATCTCGGTCTACCAGGCCCGCCTGAACCTGGGTGAAGCCTTGGCCAAGCGCGTGGTGTCCACCGTGCCGCCTAATGAGATCGATGTGATCATCCCCATCCCCGAGTCCAGCCGCCCCAGCGCTACCCAGCTGGCGCATCTGCTCGGCGTCCCGTACCGTGAAGGCTTCGTCAAGAACCGTTACGTGGGTCGTACCTTCATCATGCCGGGGCAGGGCGTGCGCAAGAAGTCGGTGCGCCAGAAGCTCAATGTGATTGGCAGCGAATTCAAAGGCCGCAACGTGTTGCTGGTGGATGATTCCATCGTGCGCGGCACCACCAGCCGCGAGATCGTGCAGATGGCACGCGACGCGGGTGCCCGCAAGGTGTACCTGGCCAGCGCGGCGCCACCGGTGCGCTACCCCAATGTGTATGGCATCGATATGCCCACCAGCAGCGAACTGGTGGCCCATGGCCGTACGGTCGAAGAAATTCGCCAGGCCATCGGCTGCGATGCTCTTATCTACCAGGATGTGGATGGCATGAAGAAGGCCGTGGGTGTGCTCAACAGCGCAATCGTCGGTTTCGATGCCTCGTGCTTTGACGGCGTGTACGTGACTGGCGACATCACGGCGGAAGGGATTGCCAGCCTGAATGAAGGGCGTGTGGGTGCGGAAGAAGGCGAGGAAGACACCTCGCGCCTTGCTTTGCCCAACGCGCAAGAAGCGTAGCCAAGGGCTTGCGCAGCCCTCAGGGCCATCGCAAGCGATGCTGGACTTTTGGCACAGCGGGCGATGCTGTTTCAGTACTGACTGCGCCCGATGGATTGACCCCACTTGAGAACTGGCCCCGTTGAGGGCCAGCATTGATTTTTATGACTGAAACCACTGCTTCCAGCACGGGCCGCGTACGCACCCGCTTCGCTCCTTCGCCCACCGGCTTCATCCACCTGGGCAATATCCGGTCGGCCTTGTACCCCTGGGCATTCGCTCGCGCCACGGGTGGTGACTTCATTCTGCGCATTGAAGACACCGACCTGGAGCGCTCCAGCCAGGCAGCGGTGGACGTCATCATCGAGGGCATGGCTTGGTTGGGCCTGAACCACGACGAAGGCCCGTTCTATCAGATGCAGCGCATGGACCGTTACAAGGCGGCTCTGGCAGAGATGCAGGCTGCCGGTCATGTGTATCCCTGTTACATGAGCGTGGCCGAGCTGGATGCGCTGCGCGAGCGGCAGATGGCTGCAAAGGAGAAGCCTCGCTACGACGGCACTTGGCGCCCCGAGGCTGGCAAGACCCTGCCCGCTATTCCAGAAGGCGTGCAGCCTGTGCTGCGCTTCAAGAACCCGCAGGGCGGGGTGGTGGCCTGGGACGACAAGGTCAAGGGCCGCATCGAGATCAGCAACGATGAGCTGGATGACCTGGTCATCGCGCGGCCCGATGGCACGCCCACCTACAACTTCTGCGTGGTGGTGGACGATATCGACATGGCGATCACGCACGTGATCCGTGGCGACGACCACGTGAACAACACTCCACGCCAGATCAACATCTTCCGCGCCCTGGGCAAGGAACCCCCGGTCTATGCCCACCTGCCTACCGTGCTGAACGAGCAGGGCGAGAAGATGAGCAAGCGCAATGGGGCCAAGCCTGTGACGCAGTACCGCGATGAAGGTTATCTGCCCGACGCCATGGTGAATTACCTGGCCCGCTTGGGCTGGAGTCATGGCGACGATGAGATCTTCAGCCGTGAGCAGTTCCTGCAGTGGTTCAACCTCGACCATCTGGGCCGCAGCGCGGCGCAGTTCGATGAAGCCAAGCTGCGCTGGGTGAATGCCCAGCATCTGAAAGCCATGGCTGATGACGCTTTGGCGGCGCTGGTGGCTCCGCAGCTGCAGGCGCGTGGTGTTTCGGCGCAGGCGCTGGCCGATGGGCGTCTGCCCCGTATCTGCGCACTGTTCAAAGACCGGTGCGATACCACCGTCGCGCTCGCCCACTGGGCGCAGGTTTTTTATGGCGATGTGTCGCCCGTGGATGCTGAGCGCGCGCAGCATGTCACCGACGCCATTGCGCCTGCTCTGGACGCATTGGCCGATGCGCTGTCTGCGTGTGAATGGGACAAGGCTTCCATCAGTGCGGCGTTCAAGCAGGTGCTGGCTGCCCAAGGTCTGAAGATGCCTCAACTGGCCATGCCTGCGCGCGTGTTGACGGTTGGTACCGCCCACACGCCATCGGTCGATGCGGTGCTGGAATTGGTCGGACGTGAAAAAGTTGTAGCGCGTTTGCGAAACCGCTAAAAATCTGTCTATAATTCAAGGCTCAGGTGATGACAACAAATACTAAGTGTTTGAAGTTATTTAGTGGGGGTATAGCTCAGCTGGGAGAGCGCTTGCATGGCATGCAAGAGGTCATCGGTTCGATCCCGTTTACCTCCACCACATCGCTTGATAACGGTTAGTTCCAAGGTTTTGACCCTATCGTCTAGAGGCCTAGGACATCACCCTTTCACGGTGAGTACCGGGGTTCGAATCCCCGTAGGGTCGCCAAGTTTGTAGCACTTGGCTTGTGTTGAGAAATGCAAGCGAAAAGCTGCCTGCCAGGAGTGGTAGTTCAGTTGGTTAGAATACCGGCCTGTCACGCCGGGGGTCGCGGGTTCGAGTCCCGTCCACTCCGCCAGTCAACAGTTTTTGCAGTCCTTTTGAGTGCAAAAACTTTTCTTCGGTACAAGCCGAAGAAGTTTGGGGGTATAGCTCAGCTGGGAGAGCGCTTGCATGGCATGCAAGAGGTCATCGGTTCGATCCCGTTTACCTCCACCAAATTTGTCAGTAGTTCGGTTAGTTCCAAGGTTTTGACCCCATCGTCTAGAGGCCTAGGACATCACCCTTTCACGGTGAGTACCGGGGTTCGAATCCCCGTGGGGTCGCCAAGTTTGTAGCACTTGGCTTGTGTTGATAAATGCAAGCAAAAAGCTGCCTGCCAGGAGTGGTAGTTCAGTTGGTTAGAATACCGGCCTGTCACGCCGGGGGTCGCGGGTTCGAGTCCCGTCCACTCCGCCAGATATCAACCGCTGCAGTCGCAAGGCTGCAGCGGTTTTTTTTATGCCTCTTTGGCTACGTCATGTGCTCGCATGGCTTTGCAGGCATCCTGAGACAGGTTCCGCTACTGGGGTTCAACCTGTTACAAGTGGTAGGGCCTGTGCAAGAATCACCGGTACCCGGCCGCATCGCCAACCGCCCAGGCGGCTCTCACAGACCCATCCCGCGCCTATGAACCTTTTTCGGCTGCAGATTCACCCACAGCACCTGGCCAGCTTCAAGGCTGTGGCGCCGGTGCTTTACTTGTTGACCGGTGGGGTGATTGCAGCCTGGGCCTATTTTTCGGTGGCCAGTCCGCAGCGGGTGGGGCACTACCTCACGCTGCACCAAGTGCTGGAGACGCTGTCCATCGCTGTGTCTGCCCTGGTATTTGCAGTGGGGTGGAAGGCACACAGCCTCAATCCGCAGCGCAATGTGCTCATCCTGGCCTGCGGCTTTCTGGGCGTGGCGATCCTCGATTTTTCGCA
Organism: Acidovorax sp. GW460-11-11-14-LB4; assembly: GCF_059423685.1. Lineage (NCBI taxonomy): Bacteria > Pseudomonadati > Pseudomonadota > Betaproteobacteria > Burkholderiales > Comamonadaceae > Acidovorax > Acidovorax sp. GW460-11-11-14-LB4. Next base: position 46,001 of record NZ_JBWKYJ010000024.1, read on the forward strand.
CATGCTGTCATTCGCCGGCATGCCCGACTACATCACGCCCAACTCGGTGGCCAAGGGCATCAATTTCTGGTTACCCGCGAGATACCTGGGGGCGCTGACGCTTCTGGGCGCGGTGGCATTACATTGGCGCGTGCCTGGTGATGCTGCAGCACCCCGCCCTGGCAGATTTTTGGTGCTGGCGCTGGTACTGGCCGTTGTCGCAGTCATCCACGCCGTTGTGTTCTTGTTTCCACAATGGTACCCGCAGACCTACGACGACCAGGGGCTCACACGGTTCAAGATTGCTTCCGAGTACGGCGTGGTGGCCTTGTATGCAGCGTCGCTGGGCGTGCTGCTGCACTGGGCGCGGGAGCGTGCCGCCTTTGACGTGGCCAGGTTGTTCGCCGCCGTGTGGGTAATGGCCCTGAGCGAGTTTTTTTTCACGTTCTACGTCGTCGCGACCGATCCCTTCAATCTGCTGGGCCATATGTACAAGGTGGTGGGGTACTACTACCTGTACCGCGCCATTTTTGTGGGCACCATCGAGGCGCCGTACCGGGTGCTCAAGCAGTCCGACAAGGCCATGCGGGCCGTGCTGGACGCCGTGCCTGACCTGATGTTCGAGGTGACCCGCGACGGTCGCTATGTGCAGATCCATACGCGCCAGCCTGAATTGCTGCTGATGCCTGCCAACGAGGTCGTGGGGCGTTCGATCCACGACATCTTGCCTCCTGCGGCGGCAGCTGTGGCGCAGGCTGCGATCAATGCCGCAGCAGAGCAAGGTCTGGCCCGCGACTTCCAGTACGCACTGGACCTGCCCGACGGGCAGCACTGGTTTGAGCTGTCCGTGGCGCGCAAGGGGATGGACGATGAAACGGATGATCACTTTGTGGTGCTGTCCCGCGACATCACGCAGCGGGTTCAGATGCTGGACACCCTGCGCAAGCTGCGGCATGCCGTGGAGCAGGCGCCCAACTCCATCTTCATTGCAGGCGCTGACGGCAACATCGAATATGTGAACCCCGCGTTCACCGCCACGACAGGCTACAGCCCCGAGGAGGTGATTGGCCGTAACCCGCGTCTGCTGAGCGCCGGGGCAACGCCTGCCAGCGTGTATGCCGACCTGTGGGCGCATTTGACGTCAGGCCGTCCGTGGCGCGGCGAGTTCGTGAACCGGCGCAAGGGCGGAGGCGAATACAACGAGTCCGCCATCATCTCGCCACTGCACGACGAGCAGGGCCGCATCACCCACTACCTGGCCGTGCAAGAGGACGTGACGGAACGTCGGCGTGACGAGGAACGTATCCGCAAGCTGATCAACTTTGATGCGCTGACAGGCTTGCCCAACCGCACGATGTTCGCCTCCCGTTTCAGCCAGGCCCTTGCACTGACCCAACGCAGCGGCCATCAGCTTGCCTTGTTGTATCTGGACCTGGACCACTTCAAGAACGTGAACGACTCGCTGGGTCACCAGGTGGGCGATGGGTTGCTGATCGAGATTGCGCACCGCTTGCAGTCGGTGGTGCGCGACGAGGACACGGTGTCCCGACAGGGCGGGGACGAGTTTGTCATTGTGCTGCCGCTCACCGATGCCCAGCAGGCGGCCCACGTGGCCGACGAGTTGCAGGCACAGGTGCGCCGCATCTGCCAGCTGGAGCACCACGAACTGGTGGTCACGTCATCGATCGGTATTGCGATGTACCCCGAAGATGGTGGTGACTTTGAAACCCTGGCGCAGCGCGCCGACGCAGCCATGTTCCGCGCCAAAGAGTCGGGGCGCGACACCTACCGGTTCTTCTCGGCGGACATGCAGGCACGGTCGCTCAGGGTGTTGCACATCGAGAACGCTCTGCGCAGCGCCCTGATGCAGGGCCAGCTGACGCTGCACTACCAGCCGCAAATCCGGCTGAAGGACCGTCAACTGGTGGGGGTGGAGGCCCTGCTGCGCTGGACCCACCCCGAGCTGGGCGCCGTCAGCCCGGCCGAGTTCATACCGGTCGCCGAGAGCAGCGGCCAGATTCTGGGCATCGGAGAATGGGTGCTGCGCACTGCGCTGGCCCAGGCCCGGCAATGGCGCGATGCTGGCCACACCGAGCTGGTGGTGGCGGTGAACCTGTCGATGGTGCAGTTTCGCCATCCGGGTCTGGTGGACATGGTGGGCCGGGCGCTGGCCGACAGCGGGGTGCCGTCGCAAATGCTGGAGCTGGAGCTGACCGAGAGCATCGCCATGGATGCGCCTGAGCAGGTGATTGCCATCGTGCGGCAGCTGTGTGACCTGGGCGTGCAGCTGTCCATTGACGACTTTGGGACCGGGTACTCGTCGTTCAGCTATATCCAGCGCCTCAAGGTGCACAAGCTCAAGATCGACCAGTCGTTTGTGCGGCATTTGGGCGACGACCCCAGCGCGCCCCACATCGTGCGCGCCATCATCGGTCTGGCGCAAAGCCTGGGCCTGGAAACCATTGCCGAGGGCGTGGAGACGGCTGCGCAGCGTGACGTACTTTGGGGACTGGGCTGCGACACCGGGCAGGGCTACCACTTCAGCCGCCCTGTGCCAGCTGCCGACTTGGAGGGGCTTCTCACCCAAGGCCACGCAGTCTTGGGTTGAGGAGGCGGGAGACCGGGGTAAGCCACCGCCAAAACGAAGCCGCCGCGTTGTGAGCGCGGCGGTCGGGTGGGCATCAGCAAAGTGTTTGGTTCTCAGTAGTCCTGCGGCCTTTCCGGGCCCCTTGTGGACGACTTTTTGTGCCAAACAGGCACCATGTGCTAGAGGAATATACCTAAGGTGCTATCGAAAGAGTAGCATTCAGGCGTGCCTCTTTAACTCAATCCCCAGCTCAGCGTGGTGCCAGGCGAATGGCACCGTCCAGGCGGATCACCTCGCCATTGAGCATGTCGTTTTCGAGGATGTGGCGCACCAGCTTGGCGTAGTCCTGGGGGGTGCCCAGGCGGCTGGGGAAGGGCACGCCAGCGGCCAGCGCATCCTGCACTTCCTGCGGCATGCCAAACAGCATGGGAGTGCCGAAGATGCCGGGGGCAATGGTCATGTTGCGGATGCCGTTGCGCGCTAGGTCACGGGCAATCGGCAGGGTCATGCCGACCACGCCGCCCTTGGAGGCTGCGTAGGCGGCCTGGCCGATCTGGCCGTCGTAGGCGGCCACGCTGGCCGTGGAGATCAGCACGCCACGTTCGCCGGTGGATTCCGGCTCGTTCTTGCTCATGGCCTCGGCGGCCAGGCGGATCATGTTGAAGCTGCCAATCAGATTGACCGTGATGGTCTTGCTGAACAAGGCCAGCGCATGCGCACCGTTCTTGCCCACCGTCTTCTCGGCGGGGGCGATGCCGGCGCAGTTCACCAGGCCCACCAGTTTGCCCAGCGACACGGCCTTGGCCACCACGGCTTGGCCGTCTGCCTCGTTGCTCACATCGCATTTCACGAACGCGCCGCCGATTTCCTTGGCCACGGCTTCGCCTTTTTCTGCCTGCATGTCGGCAATGACCACGATGCCGCCCTGGGAGGCCAGCATGCGTGCCGTGCCTTCGCCCAGGCCCGAAGCGCCGCCGGTGACGATGAATACCTTGCCTTGGATGTCCATGGTTGTCTCCAGTAAGTGACGTTAACGTAAACGTCAATTATGGCGCATCTCCTCACGGTGCTGAACGCGAAAAAAAGCCCGGACCGGGCCGGGCTTGTGGTGGGTGAGGGCAGGGGCAGCTTACTGGAAGCCCACGCGGTCCAGCATCTGCTGCACCTTGGTCGTGTTGGCGCCCACCGCGCTGATCGGGATGGTCTCGTTCTTGAAAGGCTTGCCGCCGGTCATGGCCTTGAGTGCCGGGTTGTCCAGTGCCACGCCCTTGGCAGCAGGCCACTCGTTGTTGCCGTTTGCAAAATAGTTCTGTGCCTCGGGGCTGGCCAGATATTCGAGGAACTTGATGGCGTTGGCCTGGTTCTTGGAGTGCTTGGCCACCGCGCCGCCGGCGATGTTCAGGTGCGTGCCCCAGGATTCCTGGTTGGGGAACACCACGCCCACCTTGTTGACCACAGCCACGTCTTCGGGCTTGTTGGAGCGCATCATGCGCGCCAGGTAGTAGGTGTTGGTCACGGCGATGTCGCACTCACCCGCGGCCACGGCCTTGATCTGGTCGGTGTCGCCGCCCTTGGGTGGGCGGGCCAGGTTGGCCACCATGCCCTTGAGCCAGGCTTCGGCCTTCTGTTCGCCCATGTGTTCCGTTACAGCGCCGAACAGGCTCAGGTTGTAGGGGTGCGAGCCGGAGCGGATGCACAGCTTGCCCTTGTTCTTGGGGTCACCCAGTTCTTCGTAGGTGTCCACATCGGCCTTCTGCATCTTGACCTTGTTGTAGACGATGACGCGCGCGCGGGTGGACAGGCCAAACCACGAGATGCCGCCGTCCGCTGCCGGCTGGCTGCGCAGATTAGCGGGGATGGCATCGTTCAGTACCTTGGACTGGATGGGCTGAAACAGGCCATCGACCTCGCCCTTGTACAGGCGGGCTGCGTCCACCAGCAGGATCACGTCGGCGGGCGAGGCGGTGCCTTCGGCCTTCAACCGGGCCAGGATGCCGGCATCGTCCGCGTCCACGCGGTTGATCTTGATGCCCGTGGCCTTGGTAAAGCCGGTGTACAGCGCTTCGTCGGTGGAGTAGTGGCGGGCCGAGTAGAGGTTGACCACTTGTTCCTGGGCGTGCACGGCGCCCGCAGCGGCGGCCAGGGCACAAGCGCTCAGCAAGGCTTTCACAGTCTTCGACATGGGTTGCGTCTTTCGGGGTTGAAACTGCGTCAATGATAAAGCAAACGCGAATTATTCTTGATCAATGTCTTGCGCAAAGGCCGGATTTCGGGTCCGGGTTTGAGGTGGCGCAAGGGCCGCATGCCGTGGATGCTGGACCACCGTAAAAAGATCGGTTCGCCGCGCGGGCCCGTTCCCACGCTTGCGGCCTGTGGGTGGTCAGGCCAAAAAAAAGCCCGGTCGTAAAACCGGGCTTTAAAAGGATCCTTGAAACGGGGGTTTCGAGAGGATCCAAGGAGACAACTGAGGCGCAGTAGACAAGGTCAGCAGCGCATGGGTTGAATTATCAGGGTATTCCCTGAACACGGCCTAGAGGTTGCACTCCAGACCGCAGGTAGGGCGATTAACGCTTGCGGGGAGCGGCCGTCTTGGCAGCGTTGGCAGCGGTGTTGGCCACGGCGTTGAAGTTGGCTTCAGCCACATCAGACGCTTGCTTCACAGCCTTTTGTACCGACTCGAACGCGTTGTTGGCGGCAGACACGGCGCTCTTCATCACGGCCACAGCGGTTTCGGAACCGGCGGGGGCGTTCTTGGCGGCGCTGTCCACCAGGTTGGTGAAAGCCTTCTGTGCGTCGGTGGCCTGGGCTTCGAAAGCCTTGCCGAACTCAGCGCCCGTGCCCGATGCGATGTCGTACAGGTGGCGGCTGTAAGCGGCGGTCTTTTCAGCCAAGGGCTGGAACAGGCCAGCTTGCAGGGCCAGCAGTTCTTGTGCGTCCTTCACGCCCAGCACGGCTTGCGTGTGGTTGGCGGCTTCGGACAGGGCAGCGCGCGAAGCGGTCACGTTCAGTTCGACCAGCTTTTCCACGCCTTCGAAAGCCTTGGTGGTCAAGCCAAACAGGGTTTCGATGTTGGCCTTGTGGGATGCCAGGATTTGTTCTGCGGTCAGCGACATGTCATATCTCCTAAAAATGAGGGCCCAGGGGGCCGGGTGGTTCACAGACATCTGCGCTGACCTTGACCTGTTGGTCATGTTGCAGTGCAGCATGGGGTGAATTTTAGGGACTTGCAGCGCTATTGCAAGGGCTTTTTGTTGCACTGCAGCAAATTAGACACGATCACCCAGAAATCCCCGGCTTGCCACAATTGCGTCATGCACGCCTACTACGCCGACCACTTCGTGTTGCCTTTGCCGGATGGTCACCGCTTCCCCATGGCCAAGTACCGCATGCTGCGCGACCGGATCGCCCAGCACCTGCCTGACGTGCTGTTGAAAGAAGCCCTACCAGCATCGGATGAGGCACTGGCGCGGGTGCACAGCCCGCAGTACATCGATGCCATCGCCCAGGGCACGTTGGCGCCCGCCGCGCAGCGGGAGATCGGGTTTCCCTGGAGTCCTGCCATGGCAGAGCGCGCTCGCCGCTCGGTGGGCGCTACTCTGGCGGCCACCCGCGCCGCCTGGCGCGAGGGTGTCGCCGGCAACCTGGCTGGCGGCACCCACCACTCGTATGCCGATAAGGGCAGTGGCTTTTGTGTGTTCAACGATGTGGCGGTGGCTGCCCGGCAGGCACAGGCCGATCACCTGAACGATGGATCGGGCTGGCCGCTGCAGGTGGCGGTGATCGACCTGGATGTGCACCAGGGCAATGGCACGGCCCATATCTTTCAGGGCGACGACAGCGTGTTCACCCTGTCGCTGCATGGTGCACGCAACTTTCCTTTTCGCAAGGAGCCGAGTGACCTGGACGTGGAACTGCCAGACGGATGCGCTGACGACGACTACCTGCACGCCCTGGACCAGGCCCTGGAGGCGCTGGACCGTCGCTGCAAGCCGGACCTGGTGTTCTATCTGGCGGGGGCGGACCCCCATGTGGGCGACCGCCTGGGTCGTCTCGCCGTCACCCACGATGGGCTGGAGGCACGCGACCGGCGGGTGTTTGACTGGGCCTGGCAGCGGCGCATTCCCACGGTGTTCGTGATGGCGGGCGGCTACGGCAACGACCTGGAGGACACACTGCTGGCGCAGCTCACCACCTGGCGCGTAGCCTGGCAGTACCACCAGCGCTGGCAGAATGTGCGGCCATGACCTCTGCCGCCAGCCCCTCTCCCGTCGCTTCTTCCGCACCGGTCCGCCCGGCTCCGCAGCCGCGCAGCGCCTACCCCGTGTTCCGTCCCATCACCACGCGCTGGGCCGACAACGATGTGTATGGCCATGTGAACAACGTCGTGTACTACAGCTGGTTTGACACCGCCGTGAATGCCCACCTGATCGACCAGGGCGTGCTCGACATCCACGCGGGGGAAACCATCGGCCTTGTGATCGAGACACAATGCAATTACTTTGCGCCACTGGCGTTCCCGCAGACAGTGGAGGCTGGCATCCGCGTCGCGCGGCTGGGGGGCTCCAGCGTGCGCTACGAGGTGGGCCTGTTTGCGCAGGGTGAGCCACTGACGGCGGCGGCAGGACACTTCATCCACGTGTATGTGGACCGCGAGACCCGTCGCCCAGTGGCCGTGCCAGACGCATTGCGCAAGGTGTTGCAGGCGCTGGTCATGCCTGGCTAATGGGTAGTTGATGGGCGGCTGATCGGCGGCCGCATGCCGTTGCCACTGATTTGATAGCACCAAGCGCTGGCGCAATTTGCACTTGGGCCCTGAACAGCCTGAATTTCCGGCAGCGGCTGAAGGCTGGCTGACGCCGCCCGCAGTGCCGCGCACCGGGCGCCGTGATGGCCTACACTTTGCGGCTTTATTGTCCGGTCTGCGGCCGGAGCATCGCGTGCCCAGCGTGCGCGGTTTCTGAGGCGTGCCCTGTCCATGATCATCACCAGCCTGCTCGACACCGACCTGTACAAGTTCACCATGATGCAGGTGGTGCTGCATCAGTTTCCCGGGGCGCAGGTCGAGTACAAGTTCAAGTGTCGCAACCCCGGCGTGCAGCTGGCACCGTTTGCCAACGAGATCCGGGACGAGATCCGTTCGTTGTGCAGCCTGCAGTTTCAGGATGCCGAGCTGGCCTACCTGCGATCGCTGCGATTCATCAAGAGCGACTTCGTGGACTTTCTGGGCCTGTTCAAGCTCAACGAGAAGTACATCACCGTTGTGCCCCAGCACAACGGTGAAATCGACATCACCATCCGCGGGCCCTGGCTGCACACGATCCTGTTCGAGATCCCGGTGTTGGCCATTATCAACGAGGTGTACTTTCGCAACACGCAGAAGGTGCCCGACTTTCCGGAAGGCCGCCGCCGTCTCGACGCCAAGATTGCGCTGCTGCAGGGCGAGGGCCTGTCCGACCTCAAGATTGCCGACTACGGCACGCGCCGCCGCTTCTCGCGCGCCTGGCACGAAGAAGTGCTTCGCGTGCTGGTGGCACGCCTCGGTACCGGGGACCGCCGCCCAGGTGCACCCGCAGGCCCCGGGCAGTTCGCAGGCACCAGCAACGTGCTGTACGCGATGAAGCTGGGCGTGACCCCCCTGGGCACCATGGCGCACGAATATTTGCAGGCCTGCCAGGCGCTGGGCCCGCGGCTGCGCGACAGCCAGGTGTTTGGCTTTGAGATGTGGGCCAAGGAATACCGGGGTGACCTGGGCATTGCGCTGTCGGACGTGTACGGCATGAGCGCCTTCCTGCGTGACTTCGACCTGTACTTCTGCAAGCTGTTCGACGGTGCCCGCCATGACAGCGGCGACCCGTTCGCTTGGGGCGAACGCTTGCTGGACCACTACCGCAAGAACCGCGTGGACCCGCTGACCAAGACGCTGATCTTCAGCGACGCGCTCACCATCCCGCGCACCATCGAGCTGTACCAGCAGTTCCGGGGCCGCTGCCAGCTGGCGTTTGGTATCGGCACCAACCTGACCAATGACCTCGGCAGCCCGCCTGCCCATGAGCCTTTGCAGGTCGTCATCAAGATGACGCGCTGCAATGACCAGCCTGTGGCCAAGCTGTCGGACACGCCGGGTAAGGGCATGTGTGACGACGAGAAGTACCTGGCCTACCTGCGCCAGGTGTTTGATATCCCTTCGCCGGTGTGACCGTGCCCCGCAGGTGCCATGGCCCTGCGTCCCCTGATTTTTAGCAATGAGACGGAGACAAGAACCATGAAATTTTCGCGCGGGCTGGCAGTGGCCGGCCTACTGGCGGCGTTGCCGGGACTGGCACTGGCGGCCGATATTGATGGCAGTGCGTTGTCAGTGCTGTGGGGCGTGCCCTTTGCCGGCATTCTGCTGTCGATTGCCTTGATGCCGCTGTTGGCGCCCATCTTCTGGCACCACCACTTTGGTAAGGTCGCAGCCGGTTGGGCGCTGGCTTTTCTGGTGCCGTTTGCGCTGGTGTTTGGCCCGGGCGCGGCGGGTGCGAGTTTTGTGCACGCGCTGGTGGCCGAATACATTCCGTTCGTCATCCTGCTCACCGCGCTGTTTACCGTGGCAGGGGGCATCTACATACGGGGCAACCTGCACGGCAGCCCGGCGCTCAACACGGCCATCCTCGCCATTGGCGCGGTGCTCGCCAGTGTCATGGGCACCACGGGGGCGTCGATGCTGCTCATCCGCCCGTTGATCCGCGCCAATGACAACCGCAAGCACACGGCGCATGTGGTGGTGTTCTTCATCTTCATCGTCTCCAACGCCGGGGGCTCGCTCACGCCCTTGGGTGACCCACCGCTGTTCCTGGGCTTCCTGAAGGGCGTGGACTTCTTCTGGACGGTGAGCCACATTTTCCCCGAGACACTCTTTTTGGTGGGCTCGCTGCTGGCCATCTTCTTCGTGATGGATTCCTGGTACTACCACCGGCGCGAAGAGGTGCTCAGGGCCGACCCCACGCCCGACACCAAAGCCATCGGCTTTGACGGTAAGGCCAACTTTGCGCTGCTGGGCGTGGTGGTGGTGCTGGTGCTGCTCAGCGGCCTGTGGAAGTCGCAGGTGGCGTTCACCATCGCCGGGGCCGAGGTGGGGCTGCCCGGCATCGTGCGGGACGTGGGCCTGATCATCGTGGCGCTGGTTTCCCTGCGCATCACGCCCAAGCAGGTGCATGAAGACAACCAGTTCAGCTGGGGCCCCATGCAGGAAGTGGCCAAGCTGTTTGCGGGCATCTTCCTCACCATCATCCCGGTGATCGCGATGCTCAAGGCGGGCGTCAATGGCCCCTTTGGTGCCGTGGTGTCCGCCGTCACGCGGCCGGACGGCACACCTGACCCGGCCATGTACTTCTGGGCGTCCGGGCTGCTCAGCTCGTTCCTCGACAACGCGCCGACCTACCTGGTCTTCTTCAACACCGCCGGGGGCGACCCGGCCGTGCTGATGACCACCCTGGCCCCCACGCTAGCCGCCATCTCGGCGGGCTCGGTGTTCATGGGCGCCAACAGCTACATCGGCAATGCGCCCAACATGATGGTCAAGGCCATTGCCGAAGACCGCGGCGTGAAGATGCCCAGCTTCTTCGGCTACATGCTGTGGTCGGGGGGTATTCTGGTGCCGCTCTTTATCGTCATGACTTTCATCTGGTTTAGATAGTGAACATCCCCCTGAGCGGCTGCGCCGCTTCCCCCTTCTCTCGCACCGCTGCGCGCTGCGGTAAGGGGGGCGCCGCCCTCGCTGCAGGGCGGCCTTTGCTCGGCGGCCACTGGCTTGGACCACGCCAGTTTCATAGGCCGACGTGCGTTGCGAATAGTTTGGAGATTGAAGACTTATGAGCAAACCCCGCATCCTGGTCGCCCGCGCGATCTTTCCTGACATCGTGGACCGCCTGCGCGAGCACTTTGACGTTGAGGCCAACCCCGACGACGTGATCTGGACCCCGCAAGAGCTGGCCGCGCGCCTGGCCGACAAGGATGGGGTGCTGACCACCGGCAGCCAGCGCATTGATGCCGCGCTGCTGGCCGCTGCGCCGCGCCTCAAGATCTGCGCCAACATGGCGGTGGGCTACAACAACTTTGACGTGGACGCCATGACGGCGGCTGGCGTGCTGGGCACCAACACGCCCGACGTGCTCACTGAGACCACCGCCGACTTCGGCTTTGCATTGCTGATGGCCACGGCCCGCCGCATGACCGAGAGCGAGCATTACCTGCGTGCCGGGAAGTGGACCAAGTGGAGCTACGACATGTTCGCGGGCAGCGACATCCACGGCAGCACGCTGGGCATCGTCGGCATGGGCCGCATCGGGCAGGGCATTGCCAAGCGCGGGGCGCATGGCTTTGGCATGAAGGTGGTCTACCACAACCGTTCGCGTCTGTCGGCCGAACTGGAGGCCGAATGCAAGGCCACCTACGTGGGCAAGGAAGAGTTGCTGCGCACCGCAGACCATGTGGTGCTGGTGGTGCCCTACACGCCTGCGTCGCACCACACCATCGGTACGGCTGAGCTGGCGTTGATGAAGCCCACGGCGACGCTCGTCAACATTGCGCGCGGCGGCATCGTGGACGACGCTGCGCTGGCTGTGGCCCTGCGCGAGCGTCGCATTGCGGCGGCGGGGCTGGATGTGTTTGAAGGCGAACCCAGCGTGCACCCCGATCTGCTGACCGTGCCCAACGTGGTGCTCACCCCGCACATTGCCAGCGCCACCGTGCCCACCCGGCGCGCCATGGCCAACCTGGCGGCGGATAACCTGATTGCCTTCTTTGACGGGCGGGGGCCGCTCACGCCGGTGAATCAGCCCGCCACCCTGCGTTGATGCGGGATTTTGGGTCCAATCGACCGGATGCGCTAGTCAATCATGCGCTGATAGCTATCAAAAATATAGTAAACCTTGGCCACTGACACACTTGTTCTCTTGGCGGCGCTGGCACTGGCGCTGGTCCTTCTGGTGGCGCTTTTGCTGCGCCGTCCCCGCGTGGACCTGCCGCCCGAGTGGCTGGCACGCCTGCAGTCGCTGGAGCAAACCACACAGGCGACGCAGATTGCGGTGGCCAAGAATGATGGTGCGCTGGACGGCATGGGGCAGCAGCTGCGTGGCTTTACCCAGACCACGCAGTCCACGCTGGAGACATTGCGCCATGCCGTGGACGAACGCCTGGCCCAGGCCGTGGCCGAATCCCGCAACGGCCGCGCCGAGCTGTTGGCTGCCTTTGGCGTATTCGAGGCGCGGCTGGAGCAGCGCCTCACGGCCCTGGATGCGGCCACACGCCTCACGCTCGATTCGCTCAAGGGCGATACCCAGTCGCAGCTGGGAGTGATGTCGCAAGCGCTCAAGGACCAGCTCGAAGCCAACGGCTTTCAGATCAAGAACCAGTTTGCGGTGCTGCAAGACGCCGTGTCGCAGCAGCTCACCGGGCTGGTGCAGGGCAGCCAGCACAACGCCGAGCAGCTGCGCACCGCCCTCAACGAGCGCCTGGCCGCCATCCAGGCCGACAACGCCACCAAGCTCGAAGAAATGCGCCGCACGGTGGACGAAAAGCTGCACGCCACGCTGGAGCAGCGCCTGGGCGAGTCGTTCAAGCTGGTGAGCGACCGGCTCGAACAAGTGCACAAGGGCCTGGGCGAAATGCAGACCCTGGCGGGCAGCGTGGGCGACTTGAAGCGCGTGATGACCAACGTGAAGTCGCGCGGCACCTGGGGCGAAATGCAGCTGGGCGCCATCATCGACAACGTGCTCACGCCCGACCAGTTTGCGCGCAACGTCAAGACCGTGCCGGGCAGCGATGAGCTGGTGGAGTTTGCGATCCGCCTGCCCGGCAAGAGCGACGAGCATCCGGTGTGGCTGCCCATCGACTCCAAGTACCCCGTGGAGCAGTACCAGCGCCTGCTGGACGCGCAGGACGCGGCCGACAAGGCAGCCATTCAGTCGGCAGGCAATGCGTTCGAGACGTCGATCAAGCTGGAGGCCAAGAAGATCTTTGCCAAGTATGTGTCGCCCCCACACACCACCGACTTCGCCGTGCTCTACCTGCCCACCGAGGGCCTGTTTGCCGAGGTGATGCGCCGCCCCGGCCTGGTCGAAGCGGTGCAGAACGAGTGCCGCGTGATGATCACCGGCCCGGCCAACCTGGCCGCGATGCTCAACAGCCTGCAAATGGGCTTCAAGACACTGGCGATCGAAAAGCGCTCGTCCGAGGTGTGGAGCCTCTTGGGCATGGTCAAGACCGAGTTCGCCAAGTTTGGCGACGTGGTCGAGGCCACCAAAAAGTCCATCGACGCCGCCGCCAAGAAGTTTGACGAGGTAGGTGTGCGCACCCGTGCCATCCAGCGCAAGCTGCGGGATGTGCAGGACCTGCCTGCGCCCGACACAGCCGTGCCGCTGGCAGGGGCCAGTCCATCGGCATTGCCTGGTTTGGATTCCGAGGACGACCTGCCGTGAACTGGGCCCTGGCGCGCCTGATTGCGGGGCAGATCTGCGTGCACGCCTGCATGGCGGGCATGCGACTGGCGGCGCCACTGCTGGCGCTGCGCGAGGGCCACAGTGCAGCAGCCGTGGGGGTGTTGCTGGCATTGTTCGCACTCACGCAGGTTTTTCTGGCCTTGCCCGCAGGGCGCTATGCGGACCGGCACGGCTTGAAGCGCCCCGTGGGCTACGCGGTGGCCCTTGCATCGGCAGGGGCTGCGCTGGCGCTGGTGTTCCCCGTCTTTCCGGTGTTGTGTGTGGCTGCGTTGATGACCGGTGGCGCCACCGGGGCCGCCACCATTGCACTGCAGCGCCACGTGGGGCGCGCTGCGCACGACGCCACGCAGCTCAAGCAAGTGTTCAGCTGGCTGGCCATCGGGCCTGCGGTGTCCAACTTCATCGGGCCTTTCTGCGCGGGGCTCATGATCGACAACGCGGGCAGTGCTGCGGGCAGCACCGAGGGCTATCGCGCCGCCTTTGCCCTGATGGCGGTGTTGCCCCTGCTCACCTGGTTCTGGGTGCGAGACACAGTAGAGCTGCCGCCCGTGATCGCCGCCGCAGGCGGCCCCCCGCAGCGCGCGTGGGACCTGATGAACGAGCCTCCGTTTCGCCGCCTGCTACTGGTCAACTGGATCTTGTCCTCGTGCTGGGACGTGCACACCTTCGTAGTGCCGCTGCTCGGACACGAGCGCGGCTTGTCGGCCTCGGTCATTGGCTCCATCCTTGGGGCGTTTGCGATTGCCGCTGCCGTCATCCGGGTACTGATGCCCATCGTGGCGGAGCGGCTGCGCGAGCGGGTGGTGGTGGCGGGCGCCATGGTGGCTACGGCCGTGCTGTTTGGCGTCTACCCGCTGCTGCACAGCGCGCTGGCCATGGGCGCGTGTTCGGTGCTGCTCGGGTTTGCACTGGGCTCGGTGCAGCCCATGGTGATGAGCCTGCTGCACCAGATCACGCCGCCGGCCCGCCATGGCGAGGCGCTGGGCCTGCGGCTCATGGCCATCAACGCATCCAGCGTGCTCATGCCCATGCTGTTCGGCTCCGCCGGAGCCGTGATTGGGGTGGGAGGGCTGTTC